>JAPXME010000005.1:0-25181 GCA_033809185.1 Clostridiaceae bacterium | reverse complement strand
AGTTTACTCTTACTCCGTCTACATATACGGTTACTGTATTTGCTGCCATAGCAACCGTTGTACCTGATATTAAAAGTAACATAATCATTATTAAGGTTGCCGTTTTCTTCAAAATAATCATCTCCTTATTAATTTTCCTATTTATGTATAATAAAATCATATATTCCAGTAAATATCAATATTAGTGCTATTCTGATCTTTATATCGCCTAAAGAAGCCGCTTTTGTTCAAAATAAGAGGAAATACCTGTGCCTTTTTATCTATCTACTTTCTATCCTTATATGAGATTTTAGAATAACAAAAACCTGCAGTACCTTTGACGAGCATAACGAAATATCTTAACAAAATACCGTTAGAAATTAATTAGCCCGGCACAGTGTGCCGGGCATTCTTTTTATTCTATATATTTGCTCTAACCGCACTTAGAGTAACCACAATGGATACAGACCACGCAACCGCTTTCATGGTTAATTGGAGCGCCACATTCTGGGCAAGCTTGATCCACGGCTACTCCAGAAACAACTTTCTTAGTTAAGCCATTAACCGGTATGTTTTTTACAGATGCATAAGATTCTTCAGCTAAGCTAGTAAAACTCTGAATAGCTTTACTTAGTTCCGGATTATTCTGCTCGGATTTACTGTTTTCTGATTGAATATTGGCATTACCATTCTTGCCTACATCCATATATTTTTTTATCACCCTTGCAATGGCATCAGGACAAGAGGTGACATTAACGCCTTCTCTGCGAACGCAAGCCGGACACCTAATACCACGGATTTGCTCAATGATTGCTTCAACTGAGAGGCCAGATCGTAAAGCAATTGAGATTAAGCGGGCTGTAGCCTCCGACTGAGAAGAACAACCTCCGGCTCTACCGGTATTGGTGAAGATCTCACAGATTCCTTGCTCATCTGCATTAACACTAACGTAAAGATTACCACAACCAATTTTGATTTTTTCCGTTACACCTACAGTTATTTCAGGTCTGGGACGTGGTGTAATTCCACTTGTGGCAGGCTTCTTATCATGTTGCCCAGTGCCCACCGAGAGCACCTGCTGGTCACGACTGCCGTCGCGATATACTGTCAAGCCTTTACAATTTAATTCATAAGCCAAGAGGTAAGCTGAGGCAATATCATCTTTTGTAGCGGAGTTTGCGAAGTTAATCGTCTTAGAAACAGCGTTATCCGTATATTTTTGGAAAGCAGCTTGAATCCGAATATGCCAATCTGGAGAGATTTCTTGGGCTGTAATAAAAACTGCTTTTACCCAATCCGGGACCTCAGGCGAATTCTGCACTGAACCGGTCTCAGCGATTTTAGCCATTAATTCCGGAGAATAGAAGCCGTGTTCTTTTGCGTAACGCTCAAATAATGGATTGACTTCAACAAAAGAAGTACCATCTAAAACAGTTTTTGTATAAGCAATGGCAAAAATTGGTTCAACACCGCTAGAAGCCCCGCAAATCATGGAAATAGTGCCTGTAGGGGCAATAGTTGTTACTGTGGCATTGCGCATTTTTCTTACTCCATCATAGATAGAGCCTTCATAATTAGGGAAGGTTCCGCGCTCATTAGCTAAACGCTCAGACTCCAGACGTCCTTCTGTTTGTATAAAGCGCATGACCTTTTCTGCATACTCTACTGCTTCTTCCGAAGCGTAAGAAGTCTGCAGTTGGATCAGCATATCAGCAAAACCCATAACTCCTAGACCAATCTTCCGGTTACCTTTAACCATTTCCTCGATTTCCTTCAGAGGATATTGATTTGCATCTATGACATCATCTAAAAAGCGAACTGCTAACCTAGTAACCTGGGATAAGCGCTCCCAGTTAATTACCGCTTTACCTTCACGTTCAGTCACCATAAGACTGAGATTAATTGAACCTAAGTTACAAGCTTCATTGGGCAGTAAAGGTTGCTCACCACAAGGATTAGTTGCCTCAATTTTTCCTAGCTTTGGAGTAGGATTATCCTCATTCAGACGATCCAGGAAGACAATCCCCGGCTCTCCATTTCGCCAGGCATGATCCACAATCTTATTAAAAACAGAAACCGCTGATAATTGAGCCACCGACTTTCTGGTATGGGGATCAATCAGATCGTAATAACCCTGAACCTTAAGGGCTTCCATAAATTCTTCGGTAATACCCACAGAGATATTAAAGTTAGTAATATCCTGATTATCCTCTTTACATTGAATAAACTCCAAAATATCAGGATGATCTACCCGCAGAATCCCCATATTAGCACCACGTCTAGTGCCTCCTTGCTTTACTGCGTCCGTTGCCGCATTAAAAACCTTCATAAAACTAACCGGCCCCGAGGCTACACCACCGGTAGAACGAACTTTACTATTCTTGGGCCTTAGACGGGAAAAATCAAAGCCTGTGCCGCCACCAGATTTATGAATAATAGCAGCATTTTTGATCGCATCGAAAATATCTTCCATGGAGTCGTCTATGGGCAGAACAAAACAAGCACTTAGCTGTCCTAAATCCCGACCTGCGTTCATTAAGGTAGGTGAATTGGGCATGAACTCCAGGTTAACCATCATTTTATAGAAATCTTTAGATAATTCTTTTACTTCTTTGGCTGTTTTCCCGTAATTCTTCTCTATCCCTGCAACAACAGAAGCTACACGATAAAACATATCTTCTGGAGTTTCTAACTTATTATCGTCAAGTGGCCTAAGATACCTCTTTTCCAGAACAGATTGGGCTGTTGATGTTAATTGTGCTTTGGGCCACCCTTTAGGTGCTTTATCTACAAAATTCAAAACAATCCCCCACCTTCTTATGAAATAAGAACCCCTCCCATCAACGCAATCAAAGATTGCTGATAGGTTCCGGGAACCTTTGTAGTATTTATAATAAAACAAAGGCACTAACAGATAAGTTGTTCTTTCTCTTTTTTCTCCGAATTCTAATTAAATTCCTCTATGTTCTGACAGGATTTATAAAATGTATATATCTAAGTATCTTATCTACTTTTTCCAATAAAATAAATGCCCAAGGTACCCGGCCCTGTATGGGCACCACAAATCGGATCTAACTGGTTAATAATTACTCTACCCACTCCAATATTCTTAACCATTGTCGATAGTTGCTCCGCATCCTCAATACAATCACCATGATTAATAAAAATAGTCTGATCCTGAAGATTTACTCCAGACTCTGTGACAATCTTGGCCAGTTGTTTTAAAGCCAAATTTCTTCCCCGTGATTTCCGCATCGGAGCTAATTTCCCTTCATTATCAACATGTAAAATTGGCTTTATATTTAAAATAGATCCTACAACTGCTGATGTTGTTGACAACCGTCCTCCCCTTTGAAGATGAAATAGATCATCAACCATAAACCAATGGCAGATCTGAAGCTTTTTTTTCTCAACATAATCAAACACTTCATCTATACTTTTTCCTTTACCCTTTTCCAAGGCAGCCAAATAAACAAGTAAACCCTCCCCAAGGGAGGCACAAAGTGAATTCACAAGATAGATTTTGCGTTTTGGATATTTGGCAGCTAACTCTTTGGCCACCATATTTGCGATACTATAGGTAGCACTCAATGCTGAAGAAAAGCCGATATAAAGTACATCCTTTCCATTCTTTAGTGCTTCCTCCATATATTCAGTAAAATCCTTGGTATTCGGCGCTGAGGTTGTTGCCGAATTCTTTGCTCTTAACAGTCTATAGAAATCCGTAAAGCTTATCTCCTTCTCGTCCAAATAGTGACGATATGTTTGTCCTCCGATTGTAACACTTAACGGTACCACCTCAATACCCAATTCTGTTGCCAAGCCAGTTGGTAGATCACAGCATGAATCCGTAATATGGTGTAATGCCCCATATTATCCTCCCATCTTAAATCAAACCAAAAATTTTTAGCTATTAACTATATTGTTACCATTTTACGTGCTCCATCTATACGTTCTCCACTATTATGATTAATCCTTTGTGCAGTATAAGAACATTAAAACCGTATAACATCCAGGATAATTGGATATCATTTCTAGATAGACCGATTATTTCACATTGGAGGTTATTTTGAAAGTAGGAATACCCAAAGGTCTACTTTATTGTAGATATTACCCGTTCTTTGAGCATTTTTTTACTAGATTAGGAGCAGAGGTCATCAGCTCTCCCGATACTAATAAGCAAATATTCAATCTTGGTGTGAAATACTGCGTGGACGAAGCCTGTCTGCCTATAAAAATTTTTCATGGTCATGTAGCTTATATTAAGGATGAGTGTGATCTATTGCTTGTCCCTAGGATCATGAGGATCAAAGAAAAAGAATTCATCTGTCCCAAATTCTGTGGACTTCCTGAAATGGTCAAAAATAGCATCCCTGATATGCCACCAGTTACAACGGCCCCTATTTATGCTAGTTCAAAAGACAAGCTCTTAAAATGGGCCGAAGAGACAGGAAGACTGGTTACTACTAGTCGTACCAAAATTCAGCAGGCCTTTAATCTGGCCTGGCTGGCACAGCTCGAGCACAGTACAGGTATCGACGACAAGAATAGATTTCCTCTAAAGATTGCCCTTGTCGGGCATCCTTACTGCATCTATGATAGCTACATTAATATGAACATCATCCAGAAACTACACCAAGCCAAGATAGGCCTTATCTCCGAAGAGGCAGTCAGTGAAAAGGACATAGATTTAGAGGTTCAGGCTTTATACAAAAAACCTTTCTGGACATTCGCCAGAAATAGCTATGGCTTTGCAGCCCATGTTGCCAAAACGAAAAAATGCCACGGTATTATCTATATCTCCTCCTTTGCTTGCGGCATTGATTCTGTCGTTATTGAGCTTATTAAGGAGAGTATTGGGGATTTTCCCTTGCTTGTCTTAAAAATAGACGAGCATACCGGCGAAGCAGGCCTTGATACCAGAGTTGAAGCCTTTATCGAAATGTTGGAAAGGAGTGTATACCTTGAAAATAACATTCCCACATATGGGTAATGTCTACCTGGCCGCTAAAGCCTTATTAGACGGACTGGGTATTGATTATGTAATACCTCCCTTCAATAACCGAAAGGGTTTGGAAATTGGGGCTCTGCACTCACCAGAAGAAATGTGCCTGCCCTATAAACTAATGATCGGCAACTATATCCAAGCAGTTGAACAAGGAGCAGATACCGTTATCCTCACCGGCAGTTGCGGCCCTTGCAGATTTGGGGAATATTGTGAACTACAAATGAACATTATGAAAAAACTCGGCTACGATCTTGACTTTATAGTCTTCGAATCACCTAGTGCCGTTGGACTTCAAGAACTGCTAAATCGCTTGAATAAAATCGCAATTCACAGTAATAAGTCCAAGCGACAAAAAATCAATGCTTTATTCACAGCATTAAAAGTAATAAATTTAATCGATGAAATTGAAGCCAGAGCCCACTACTTAGCAGGTTATGAAAAAAATCCTGGCGAGTGCAAGCGTATCCTCCATAATTGCCGTGGGGAAGCTATAAATTGCCATGAGCCTGAAAAAATGGTGCGGTTATTGAAGAATTATCTAAAAAAGATTAATAATATCGATATTGATAGTTCCAAGGATCCCCTCAAGATAGCTATAATCGGTGAAATCTATACAGTGATAGAGCCATTCTCTAATCTCTTTATTGAAGACAAGCTAATGGATTATGGTGTCTCCACCAAACGCGGCCTTACCCCTAGCTGGTGGGTAAAAGATCTCATTCTGTCACCCGTTAAGCTCAACAGCCTGGAGATAAAAAAAGGAGCTAAAGACTACCTGGCACTAGGAATAGGCGGTCATGCCAGAGAGTGTATTGGTGAAGCAGTTTTAGCTTGGGAAGATAATTTTGATGGAGCAATCCAAATCTTCCCTATGGGCTGCATGCCTGAGATAGTGTCTAAAGCAATATTACCCACTATCTCCAAAGACAAAAACTTCCCCATCATGTCCCTTATTGTTGATGAAATGACTGGGGAGGCAGGTGTTGTTACAAGAATTGAAGCTTTCTTAGACTTATTAAACCTCTCCGCAAGAGGCTCAACTGGTTAAAAACTCAATAGCACTAGTTATAGTTCCGGACTAATCCAGTTATTTTTATTCGTTGCAAATATGAGAAGGGAGACAGATGTTACGACACCTGTCTCCCTTTCTTATAGTTCTTTCTTATAGTTTTTAAGCCTACGACTATTTTTTAAAGAGGTTTTGCTTGGGCTTTTTTTACTTCATATCCTAGAGAAATAATTGCATCTTCAATTTTTTCTAGGGTTACTTTTTCCTCATCAAAATTTAATTTTACTTTACTAGCATTGAATAGAACATTGACGCTATCTTTATCTACGCCTTCTAGGGCTTTTACTGCATTCTCGATTTTTAGCATGCAAGACGGACAAGCTAAGGTTTCCAGTTGTAAGGTTGCCTTTTGCATTCTTCATCTCTCCTTTTGTGTTATTTATCTTAATCTATATCGCAGAAGTCTCATACCATTTAAGATGACTGCTAGGATACTACCTTCATGAACTAACATTCCAATGGACATATTCATCCAATCACTGAGGAATACGCTAAGCAGAAGAATAAGGACAACTCCTACGGCAATGATAATGTTCTGTCGCATATTGTTTGCCGTAGCCTTAGTAAGACCCAGGGCATGGGGCAAGCGACTAAAATCTGAATTCATTAGGACAATATCTGAAGTTTCAATAGCTACATCTGTACCATTTCCCATAGCAATCCCGATATCGGCTAAGGCTATTGAAGGACTATCATTTACACCATCTCCAACAAAGGCGACTATTTGACCCTTAGCTTGCAAATCTGCAATATAGGCTGCCTTATCTTCCGGCAACATATTTCCATGAGCCTCAGTCAGGCCAAGTTCACGAGCTACTAAATCAACTGTACCTTGATTATCTCCCGACAGGACGATGAGCTTCTTTACACCTAATTTCTTTAACTTTTGCAGATCTTCCTTTACACCGGGACGAATCTGGTCGCGAATTCCCATTAGTACCTTTAATTCGCCATTGACTGCCGTAAGTACCAGGGAATTGCCATTTTGCTCAAAACGGGCAATATCAGCACGGGCTTTATCATCTAAATAAATATTTTCTTGTTCCATTAGGGCCACATTACCAACTGCAACTCTGTTACCGTCTACAACAGCGACAATACCGCCACCCTTTACGACTTCTGTATTCTCAACAGGAAATAATTGTGTCTCTCCAATGTATTCAACTACTGCTTTTGCCAAGGGGTGGTCTGATTCATTTTCAACACTGACCAAATAAGCTAATACTTTTTCAGTGCTACTGCCATAGTATTCAGTCTCAGCCACTTTTGGGTTTCCTATTGTTAAGGTACCCGTTTTATCGAATAATACTGCATCAACCTTACTGAAATTATGAATCACTTCACTGCCTTTCAGCAGTACACCATATCGTGCTCCATTACCAATGCCTGCAACATTGGACACAGGTACACCAATAACTAAAGCTCCCGGACAGCCAAGAACTAGGATTGTAATAGCCAATTCGATATTTCTTGAAATTAGCCAGACGATAATTGACAGGACTAAGACGGCCGGTGTGTAATATTTGGCGAACCTATCAATAAAGCGTTCCGCCTCTGATTTTGAATCCTGAGCTTCTTCCACTAGCTCAATTATCTTACCAAAAGTCGTATCCTCGCCCACACGATCTGCCACAATCTGAATGGTTCCATTTTCTAATATCGTTCCGGCATAAACTCCGGAATTCGCCTTTTTCCTTACTGGTACGGATTCACCGGTAATACTGGCCTCGTTAATATAGCCCTCTCCCGATAAAACAGTTCCATCAACAGGAACCTTGGCACCAGTTTTAACAAGGAGTATATCACCTACATCAACTTCATCGACCTCTACTTCCACAAATTCACCATTTTCCATTTGCTTTAAAGCGCTTTCCGGAGCCATTTCCGTTAATTCCTTAATTGCAGAACGTGTTTTATTCAGGGTACGTTGCTCTAAGTAAGCTCCAAATAAGAATAAAAACGTTACAATGGCCGATTCCTCAAAGTTTTTGATGAAAAAAGCCCCGGCAACTGCAATGGTGACTAAAACATCAATACTCACAACTTTAACACGTAAGGCTTGGTAAGCTTGGATCGCAATAGGTGCAATTCCCAAAATGGAAGCGATAATTAAGGCCCAGTGAAATACATCTACATTCTTAAAAACGAATCTACTAATAAATGCGAAAGCAATTAATACTGCACTGATTAAGGTTATATGGTTTTTCTTACTTAAGATATATCTTTGCATCTTTGGTCACCTTCTTTCAGGATGGATTTTTTAGCTTTTATAAATCCATCTACTAAGCTTGATGATAGGCCTCATCAATTTCCGCAAGCATATTATAAACGGCTTCATAGCTTTCGCAAACATCACCAGGGACAGTGTAGTTATCTGTAATTTCACGTAGCTCAGCAAATTCTTCACCTAACTCCAGTCTTTCTGGACCTGCTTCTTTTACTTTCTTCTTGATGACCTCAAATAATTCCTTGACTTGGTAGAACTCCGGATGATGCTCTCCATGAACTCTGGCCACAATTGGCACAAATTGCTCTAACCTAGTAAATTGTTCTTTCTTTATTTCATAAATATTTTTCATTGTTATTTCCCCTTTCACCACTGTCTTTCTTGTATTGTGGTTTTATTATACCAATGGCTGCTCAATATTAATTTGATCTAAATCAAAAACTACTTAAAATTTATTTTTTATTTTCCAGTAACTTCCTAATTTGCATATTGATGATTATCTTGGCTCTTGGGCATTTCAAGATAAAAAGAAAAACTCCCCCTTTGAGTGATCCTAATGTAAGATTTAAGGTATCTACTCATGGGGAAGATATTTTAGGTATAAATTTAGTTTTCCTACTACCTATTTGATACAAAATTGATGGATGAGGCCACTAGTCATAACATCAGCCATCTTTAATGCTTCTGCCTGAATAGCATCATACTCCTTTATACTTTTCTCAAATTGACCGGTTAAGATAAATACCGCTTCATCCTCTGTCATACGCAGATGAGCAAATAATAGCTCCTGCCAAAGGCGTTCACTCCAAGAAGGATTGATTGAAGCGAGGAATTCCGCAATTTCTTTAGCATTGATAAACCATAGCCTTCGCTGTTTTTCTACTTCTGCCCCATCGCCATCCTTTGCTGCATTTACTAATTGAGCAGCAATAAGCAGGTGTTCAGTAAAAAGCTCTTTAAATTGCATGGCCCTTTTCTTACCATAAAAGGGTTGAAATACTTTTGCAAAATCCTCTGGATTCTGCAAAAGCCTTTGAGTAACAAAGGGGAGATCTGGCAGATCAAATGCTGTACTAATAATAAAGAAACGAGTCCATAGCACATGTTCAATCCAAAGTCGCCGCAATGTATTTGATAATTGCAATTGACGATAAGTCAATCCGTCTCTAAAAATTTTCTGACTCACAACAATTCTCCTCTGCAAATATTTGAATTACACCATAATACATCATATGATGGATTTTTCTGCTGGTGAAAAGAGTACATGAATTGGAGGGTCCTCTAAATCCGAACCTGTAACCCTCTGATTCGTAGTCAACAGAAATATAAACACACCTTGCGTTGTGTGTATTTTTGTTATCTGTGACATATTTGTGACATTTAATTATAAAAGGGTATAGAATAAGGCTACGGATAAAACCCCGTAGCCCTTGATTTCACTGGCGGAGAGAGTGGGATTCGAACCCACGAAGGGGAGTTGCCCCTTACACGATTTCGAGTCGTGCGCCTTCAACCGGACTCGGCCATCTCTCCAATATATTTGATTTACATTATAGCCTATTACCCTTGTTTTTTGCGTTTACTTTCAAGATATCTATGCTGCCCTTCGGCAAATAAGGTTTTCTCCTCTTCTGTTTCCGGGATTATTACTGGTACCTCGGTGGGTTTGCTCTGTTCATCTAAAGATACAATGGTAAAATAACCGCTGGCTACCCTTTCCCGCTTTTGTTCACTAAGTAAGTCCTCTACCTCGGCAATTACCTTAACCACTAAGGAAGATTTACCTGTAAATATTATCTGTGAAGTACAAATTAGAAAATCGCCCACATAGACAGGCCTAATAAACTCCAAATCGTTCACCCGTGCCGTCAACATATTTTTTCTTGTATGTCTGGCCACGGCCACTCCAGCAGCATTATCCATCAATCTGAATATCTCGGCTGCATGTATCGTGCCTGCCTGGTTAGTCTGATTGCTGACCATGATCTGACTGAGTTCTGAACGTGATTCTCTGACTGTCTTAGCTCTCACTGTCTGGTTACTCCCCATATCATTATCTTAACGCCGTTGTTGGAAAAATTCCTGTAATAACGCTGTTGACTCTGCTGCTAGGACACCACTGGTAATCTTAACCTCATGATTAAACCCAGGAAACTGTAGGATATTCAAGAGGCTCCCGGCGCAACCACCCTTAGGATCATCTGCACCATATACTAGACGCTCAATCCTACTTTGCAACAAAGCTCCCGCACACATGGGGCAAGGCTCTAAGGTTACATAAAGAGTACAGCCACTAAGTCGCCAACCACCTTTATTAGCAGCTGCTTCCCGTAAGGCCAAAAGCTCGGCATGGGCTGTCGGATCATGTAACAGTTCCCGTTGATTGTGGCCCCGGCCGATTATATTATCACCGTCTACTACCACAGCTCCTACTGGAACTTCTCCTATTGCAAAAGCTAATTCTGCCTCTTTTATGGCTTCCCGCATAAATTCCTCGTGATTCATATAATACCCCTAAAATATTTGTGCTCGAATCTGCGGTAATCGAGTCCATTGTATTTTTATTAACAATAATAAAATGGTGCGCCCAGGAGGACTCGAACCTCCGCAAGACGCGGATTAGGAATCCGCCGCTCTATCCACCTGAGCTATGGGCGCATTTAATACATTAAGAAGCAAAAAGGCCGCCACTGGTGACTTTTTACCAGCAACCAGTAACCGCCCAATATTAAGCTATTTAATGGCGTGCCCGGCAGGATTCGAACCTGCGACCCTCTGATTCGTAGTCAGATACTCTATCCAGCTGAGCTACGGGCACGTATTGTAGTGGCGGAGAGAGAGGGATTCGAACCCTCGATACAGGTTTACCCCGTATAATCGCTTAGCAGGCGACCGCCTTCAGCCGACTCGGCCATCTCTCCAAATAAACTGCAATAATTATTATATACTTTTTAGAGATAAAAAGTCAAATACTACTTTATGCCAATGATACTAATTAGATTGTAATTTTAAATACAGCTACTAGCCGATATTTGTTCATTCAATAACAACTAGTTTACACCGAAATCGCTGTAAATACAAGGCTTCTAAATTGACATTGTATTTAATAATTGATATAATCCAATAAATTAAATAATTGCGGGGGAACTCTTACGAGTTGAGAAGGTAAAACCTGACCCTTTGAACCTGTCAGTTAATACTGGTGTAGGGAAGCAATTCTGTAAAACTAAATGTAGTTAGTGCTTTTCCTCCAGAGAAAAGCACTTTTTTATTGTAAATACTATAGCAACAAACATTCCTTAATCTAGCATATGGAGTATGCTCTCTAACAAAAATAATAAAGCATGACATAATAGAGGAAGGCGATGAAAATGACTACTAAGACAGACATTCAGAATCAAATAATTAAGGCAGTTGAAGAGGTGAAGCGAACAAACCCCATGGCTGGGTCAATTACCAACACTGTAACCATTAACTTTGTAGCAAATGCCCAAATTGCCGTTGGCGGCTCAGCCGCTATGGTTTATCTGCCTGATGAGGGAGAGTTTCTAGCTCAAGCAGGTGGTGCCACTTATATAAATGTCGGTACTCTTATGCCCGTCTATGAACAAACCTTGCCACAGACCGCTAAGGTGTTACATGATACAGGGAAGCCTTGGGTTCTTGATCCAGTGGCAATCGGTATTGGTTCCCTAAGAACTAAGTTGTTAATGGAGTTTAAAAAATTCAAGCCCAGCGTGATCAGAGGTAATGCCTCGGAAATTATTGCTCTGGCAGGTTTGTGGCATTTAGAAGGAGGTACAAAGGAATCAAAGGCTCGGGGAGTTGATTCTACTGATTCTGTATCGAAGGCTAGAACTGCTGCTATCTCCTTAGCAAAATGGACTGGCGGAGCCGTAGCCGTCTCTGGCGAGACAGATTTAGTTACAGACGGTTCAATAGTAGTTCGCTCCTTTGGCGGATCTCACTTTATGGAGAAAATTACTGGCTCAGGCTGTGCCTTAGGTGGAGTTGTTGCTATTTATGCCACAAGTTCTACACCGTTTATCGCAGCTCTCACTGCCACTTCAGTATTCAATGTGGCAGGAAGTAAAGCCGCTCGTAAGGTCGAGGGGCCTGGTAGTTTTCAAGTTGAGTTTCTTAACGAGTTATATAAAGCAACGGCAGAGGATATAGCAAATAATCCATTCGAGCTAGAGGAGGCATAATGATGAATACACTAGTAGCCGTATCAATCGCTCCAGTAGGAGTAGGGGACGAGCTTGTCAAGGATGTCGCTGAGGTAATTAAAATAATTCGTGATTCTGGCTTACCAAATCGAACTACTGCTATGTTCACAGAAATCGAAGGCGAGTGGGACGAAGTGATGAAGGTTATAAAGGAAGCGACCTTTGTACTTGCTAACAAAGGTATTCGTACAGAAGTTGTTATGAAAGCAGATATACGCCCAGGATTTACTAATATGATTAATTCAAAAGTCGAAAAAGTAAATGCAGCTTTAGGAGGATAATATGGTAGCTAGAAAAAAACTTGACATTTCAGCATATTTTGTTGTAGGACCTGAAAATACAAAGGGGCGTCCTGTTACCCCAATCATTAAAGATGCTGTAGAGGCAGGATTTACCTGTGTGCAAATCCGTTCCAAGATAGCCTCGGCTCGTGAATTAATTGAACTAACTGGACAAGCTTCTCAAGTTATTGCTGAAACAGGCAAAACAGATGAAGTCACTTTGTTGGTAGATGATCGCTTAGACGTTGTTTTGGCAGCTAGGGAACAAGGAATTAAAGTCGACGGTATCCATGTGGGGCAAGCAGATATTCCTGTTGATGTTTGCCGAAAATATCTTGGTGAAGATTCAATCATCGGCTTATCCGCCAGAACCCATGATTTATTCGAATATATCAAAACTACTGACGTCAGTCTAATCGACTATTTCGGTGCCGGCCCGTTACGGGAAACATCGACAAAACCTGACTGCGGACTGGGGTTGGATGGAAAAATAGTTACCAGAAGTTTCGCTGAAATTGCAAAACTGGCTGAGCTTAGTCCAATTCCTGTAGTAATCGGTGGTGGTGTTAAGCTTGCTGATATACCCCAGCTTGCAAAAACCGGCGTGGACGGATTTTTTGTTGTTAGTGCAGTATCAGAAGCAGATGAACCGAAGGCAGAAGCCTCTAAACTTGTGGAGGCATGGAATTCTTCGAAATCTAAAAATGAATAAAAGGGTAAGCGTTCGAATCCACTTGCCCCCTACGATAACAAAAACCTGCTATTTTACATAGCAGGTTACATTATCTTTATGGCGGAGGGGGTGGGATTCGAACCCACGGAAGGCGTACACCTTCAACGGTTTTCAAGACCGCCTCCTTCAACCGCTCGGACACCCCTCCAAATATGAGGCTTAGACTAGCTAAGCCTTATTAATACTAGAAATATAGGGCCTGCTGTTACCGGCAGGCAACTTTTAATATAGCATGACTTACGGGATTATGTCAACAGTCTACTTTTGGCAACCATTACTGTTTTCTACAGTAATCCGCTCTATCCCACCTAGATAAGGTCTCAATACTTGCGGAATAGTTATACTGCCATCCTCTTCTTGATAATTTTCCAGGATAGCCGCTGTTGTCCGTCCTATAGCCAATCCAGAGCCGTTTAGTGTATGAACGAATTCTGGTTTACCCTTTTCTTTAGGGCGATAACGGATATTGGCTCGGCGGGCTTGGTAATCCTCAAAGTTACTGCAGGATGAAATCTCTCGATAGGTCTCGAAACTCGGGAGCCATACCTCCAGATCATATGTCTTAGCAGCAGAAAATCCTAGATCACCTGTGCTTAAACTAACTACCCGATAAGGAAGTTCTAAAAGCTGTAGGACCTTTTCGGCATTATTTGTTAGCTTCTCTAACTCCTCGTAAGAATTACTGGGATGGGTAAATTTCACCAACTCAACCTTGTTAAACTGGTGCTGCCGAATTAGACCTCTAGTATCCCGTCCCGCAGAGCCGGCTTCGGCTCTAAAACAAGCTGAATAAGCTGTATAATAAAGCGGTAACTCTTCTTCAGCCAAAATTTCGTCCCGATAGTAGTTAGTAACTGGTACCTCTGCAGTAGGGATCAGGTAATACTCAGAATTATCTAGATGAAACATATCTTCGGCAAACTTCGGCAATTGCCCGGTGCCAATCATACTATCCCGGTTTACAATATAAGGGGGTAGCAATTCCACATAACCATGCTCCTGGGTATGCAGATCCAGCATAAAGCTGATTAAAGCTCTTTCTAATCTGGCCCCTAGCCCACGATAAAAAGTGAATCTTGCTCCTGTTACCTTAGCTGCCCGTTCGAAATCCAAAATATTTAGTTTTTCGCTAAGATCCCAATGGGCTTTGACAGGAAAAGCAAATTTCCTAGGTTCTCCCCAGCGGCGCTCTTCCCTGTTATCACTTTCATCGGCGCCTATGGGAACTGTTTCATGTGGAACATTTGGAATAGACAGCACTATGGCCTGTAATTGCTCTTCGATTTGTCGGATTTCTTCGTCATGATTCTTGATCTGTTGAGAAACCTCGCGCATTTCTAGCACTAAGTCTTCACAGTCCTGGCCAGCCTTTTTCATTTTACCGACTTCTTCAGAAACTGTGTTGCGTTTACCTTTTAATTGTTCTGTTACCACCAGTTTTTTACGACGTTCTTCGTCAACTTTAAGGAATTCGTCAACAAGATCTGTCTGGCCGTTTCTCCGTATAAGACTTTCTTTTACGGTTTCGGGATTACTGCGAATAAATTTAATGTCCAGCACAGAAGATTCTCCTTTCTCTAAAACAGCCTAAAAGGCTACACAGGTCGCTGTTAGACAACCAGGCAAGGCTGTGATTTTTTCCATTACCTTTTCGTCAACTTCATGATCTACAGTTAGAATCATCATCGCCTTACCACCAACCTCTGAGCGATTTAGCTGCATTCCTGCGATATTGATATCATGATCACCTAAAATTGTTCCCACATTGCCGACCATCTTAGGCCGATCGTTATGGGTCATAATTACCAGGTAGCCTGTAGGTTGAATATCCAAGGCGAATTCGTCGATCCGCAAAATACGTGGTTCGTTATTTTTGAAGACTGTTGCATCAATGGAACGACTCCAATCCTTACCCTTGAAGTTAACACAAATCTGATTGGTATAATCCTCAGAATCAACGGTTTTAATCTCGTTAACTTTAATACCTCTGGATTTGGCAACAATCGGTGCATTAACATAATTAATATTATCATGCAGGAAAGGACGCAACATCCCTTTCAAAAAGGTATTTGTCAGGGACTTTGTCTCTTTGTTAGCCAATTCTCCCATGTATTTAATCTCAATAGTATCAACAGGCCCTTCAGCTAAGCTGGCCGAAAGTTTACCTAATCTTTCGATTAAATCCATATAAGGTTTCATTGTTTCTATTTGTTCAGGCTTAATGAATGGGATGTTAACAGCACTCTGAGCAGGCTCACCCTTTAAGACCCGAATCATTTCATGGGCTACATCAATTGCCACATTGACTTGAGCTTCTGTAGTGGAAGCACCTAGATGTGGTGTTACTACAACTTCCGGCAAAGTAAAGAGTGGACTCTCTGTCTGAGGTTCTTTTTCAAAAACATCAATAGCTGCACCGGCAACTTTTTTGCTCACAATTGCATCATAAAGATCATTTTCGTCAATTAGTCCACCCCGAGCTACGTTAATGATCCTAACCCCATCTTTCATCATCGCAAATTGTTCTTTGGTCACCATATGTCTGGTTTCACTATTGAGGGGCATATGGAAAGAGATATAGTCACTTTCCTGATAAATTTTCTCCTTTGTGGCCATCTCTACGCCGGCTTGTTTGGCAACTTCTTCAGGCAGAAATGGATCATAAACTAGGATATTCATGCCCATAGCTTTGCAGATTTTACCAACATGGGAGCCAATTTTACCAAAGCCCATGATCCCCAGAGTCTTGTTACGCATTTCTACACCAGTGTATTTGGACCGATCCCATTTACCTTGACGCAAAGACTGATCAGCTTGAGGAATATTTCTCGAGAGAGCTAACATCATCCCTACTGTTAATTCCGCAGCAGACACAGTGTTACCGTCGGGAGTATTGACTACTACAATACCTTTTTTAGTAGCATAATCAACATCAATGTTGTCAATACCTACTCCTGCTCGGCCTATAACTTTCAGTTGTGTAGCACTATCCATGATCTTTTGTGTAATCTTTGTTGAGCTGCGCACTACCATACCATGATATTCTGCAGCAATTGCGCAAATCTCATCCTCTGTTTGATTAAGCTTAACATCAACCTCTAATCCTGGCTCTGCTTGGAATACTGCCAAGCCTTTTTCTGACAGTTTGTCACAAACCAATACTTTCATTGTTCTTACTCCTTTCTTATCTTCCCGCTTATCTTTTGGACATAGTTTTTCTTCACTGGGATAAATTAAGATTAAAAAACCCTCGTACCTGACCTATAAAATCAGGGACGAGGGTTTATTCCCGTGTTGCCACCCAGCTTGGCATCGTATTAATCGATGCCCACTCATTACATGGATATCGGCCATGACCGCTCGGTTCTTCACCGAGAAGCTCCGGGGCGGAATAACAACAGCCTACTGTTGGTTTGCACCTAACCACCAACTCTCTGAAAGTATAACTGTAGCGGTTCCCCTTCACAGCTTAAAAATATATATTTAAAATGTATTTTACAATATAGAAAAGTTATATGCAAGCCTAATTTTTTCTGCTTAAATCAGGCAGCCAAAGTTTTGGGTAATTATTTTTTTAGAATCTCCATAGTATCTCTGGCAATCATAACTTCTTCATTTGTGGGAATTACTAAGACACGCACTTTAGAGCCTTCGGCTGACACATCAGCTTCTACACCACGTGTTTGGTTTTTATCCTCATCGATTTTGACGCCGAGATAATCCATGTTAGAGCAAATTGCTGCCCGCATAGAAGCAGAATTCTCACCTAGTCCAGCAGTAAAGACAATAGCGTCAACTCCATTTAGTACTGCAGCATAAGCACCGATATAGCTTTTTACATTATAAGCAAATCTATCTAAGGCTAACTTAGCTTGTTCATTGCCTTCTTCACTGGCTGCTTCAATATCTCTAAAGTCACTACTTACACCGGAGAGTCCTAACACTCCACACTTTTTATTTAAGAAATTATCTAGTTCTTCAGAACTCCAGCCTTCTTTTTTCATTAAATAGGTTACGATGGCTGGATCTATATCACCAGATCTGGTTCCCATTAATACACCTTCTAATGGAGTAAAGCCCATACTAGTGTCGATGCTTTTACCACCTTTGATTGCCGCAATACTAGAGCCGTTTCCTAAGTGACAGGTGATAATTTTAGTTTCGCTAATAGGACGACCCAACATGGTTGCTGCCCGTTGGGAAACATATTTATGAGATGTACCGTGGAAACCATAACGGCGGATCTTATACTTCTTGTAGTATTCATATGGAATTCCGTAGATATATGCTTCAGGAGGCATTGTTTGATGGAAAGCAGTATCAAAGACACCTACCTGAGGAATATTGGGCATAATTTTTTTGCAAGCTTCAATACCCATGATATTGGGTGGGTTATGTAAGGGAGCTAACTCAATATTAGCATGCAGAGCCTTCATAACATCATCAGTAATAAGTACGGAACCAGAGAAATCCTCACCACCATGTACTACCCGATGCCCGATTGCCCCTAATTCATCCATGGATTTGATTACGCCATGATCAGGGTGGACAAGAGCTTCTAAAACCAAAGTAATAGCTCTTTCGTGATTCGGCATTTCAGTTTCAATGACGTGTTTGTCAGCTCCAGGACGGTGAGTAAGAACAGATCCGGGTATTCCTATCCTCTCCACCAAACCCTTAGCTAATACCTGCTCATTAGTCATATCAAAGAGCTGGTATTTTAGAGATGAACTACCGCAGTTGATGACTAAAATCTTCATTTTCTGATACTTCCCTTCACCAAGATTATTATACAATTAACGATCGTAAAAAATCGTTCTGTATCTTATAGTAGATTATCTTATAAGACTAAATATAAAATTTACATTACAATTATACAACAATTAACGCACTTTTGACCATTAATTTTTCTAATCTTCCTCATCATGGTTAATTACTTTGGCAATAGCGACAACACTGTCCTCGTCCATAATCCGCATAGTCTTCACGCCTTGGGTATTTCGTCCCATAATAGATATTTCTTCAACGGAAACTCTAATCATGATTCCTTCTAAGGTAATCATCATTATTTCATCGCCTTCCTGGACCACCATTACACCGACCAGCTTGCCGTTTTTCGGTAATACCTTCATGCCAATCATGCCTTTACCGCCTCTGATCTGAGTCCGGAATTCATCTAAATTAGTTCGTTTGCTAAAGCCCTTTTCTGTAACAGAGAGTAAGGTGCCAGTTCTGAAGGTCTCTAAACCAACAACCAAATCGTCATCTCTAAGATCGATGCCTTTAACACCACGGGCTGTACGCCCCATTGGTCTGACATCAGTTTCTTTAAAGCGGATGACTATACCATTGGATGTAGCTAAGATTACCTCATCTTTACCACTGGTTAAGCTAACTCCAATCAGTTCATCTTCATCATCCAGAGTTAATGCTATTATTCCATCTTTCCTGGAAGTATTATACTCTGTTAGACAAGTTTTCTTCACTATCCCATTGCGGGTAGCCGCAAGCAGGTAATTACCCACTTCAAACTCTTTAACCGGTATAACAGCAGTAATCTTATCATCTCCAGTAATCGACAAGACATTGACGAGAGCTGTACCTCTAGATTGCCTACTGGCTTCCGGCACCTCGTAAACCCTAAGACGATACACTCGTCCTTTATTTGTAAAAAATAGTAAGTAATGATGTGTTGTCGTAATAAAGAGATGCTCGACAAAATCCTCGTCTTTGGTGGTGATAGCAGAAATGCCACGCCCACCCCGTCTTTGATTACGGTAAGTTGTGATTGGTTGGCGTTTAATATAGCCGCCATGAGTAATGGCTATTACCACGTCTTCTTCGGCAATTAGATCTAAGATTTCCATACTGTCATCTTCTAAACTAATTTCTGTACGTCTATCATCGCCAAACTTATCCCTTACTTCCTTCAGTTCATCCTTGATTATTTTTAAGACCTGATTCTCGTCACCTAATACATTACGATAGTAAGCAATCTTCGCAATAAGATCTTGATATTCTGCCTCTAACTTATCTCTTTCTAAACCAGTTAATCTGCCCAATCGCATATCAACAATAGCTTGGGCTTGCATAGCTGAAAGGGCGAATTTTTCCATCAAATTATTTTTCGCTGTCTCAGTATCTTTTGATTGCCGGATAGTCTTAACTACTTCATCAATGTGATCAATAGCAATCTTCAGACCTTCTACAATATGCATCCGCTCTTCAGCTTTTCGTAGATTATAACGGGTTCTGCGAACAATAACATCTTTTTGATGCTCTAAATAGTAATAGAGCATTTCTTTGAGATTAAGAACTCTCGGGTGCCCGTCAACTAGGGCCAGCATTATTACGCCAAAGCTTTCTTGTAATTGGGTACGCTTATACAAGTGATTAAGTAGTACCTGGGGATTTACGTCACGCCTTAATTCGATGACAATCCGCATTCCGTTACGATCTGACTCATC
Source organism: Clostridiaceae bacterium (assembly GCA_033809185.1). GTDB lineage: Bacteria > Bacillota > Peptococcia > DRI-13 > JAPXME01 > JAPXME01. The sequence continues at coordinate 5,188 of JAPXME010000005.1, read as the reverse complement.
ACGAAGATCCGTAATACCATCTATTTCCTTTTCTCTCACTAAATCGGCAATTTTCTCAATTAAGCGAGCTTTGTTAACTTGATAAGGCAACTCGGTAATAAGAATCCGCATTTTGCCATTCTGCATTGTTTCAATTTGTGTGCGAGCTCTGGTAACTATAGAACCACGACCGGTTTCGTAAGCCTTTCTAATTCCTTCAGTACCCATAATAATTCCGGCCGTTGGAAAATCAGGACCCTTTATCTTTTCCATCAATTCCTGAATTGTCGCATTAGGGTTATCTATTAAGATTTCTATCCCATCAATTACTTCCCTCAGATTATGAGGAGGAATGTTGGTTGCCATACCTACGGCAATACCTGAAGAACCATTAACCATTAGATTGGGTATACGAGATGGCAGCACCGACGGTTCTTCCATACTTTCGTCATAGTTAGGTACAAAATCAACTGTTTCTTTATCGATATCTCGCAGCATTTCCTGGGCAATCTTGGTCATCCTTGCCTCTGTATAACGCATAGCTGCTGCCGAGTCGCCATCGACAGAGCCAAAGTTACCATGTCCATCAATCATAGGATAACGGATGGAGAAATCTTGGGCTAATCTGACCATAGCATCATATACTGCCGTATCTCCGTGAGGATGGAAACGCCCTAAGACATCACCGACGATACGAGCAGATTTTTTATGGGGCTTATCCGAGGTCATTCCTGATTCATGCATCGCGAAAAGAATCCGCCTATGTACAGGCTTTAACCCGTCTCGCACATCAGGAAGGGCTCGTCCAACAATTACGCTCATAGCATAATCGATGTAGGACTTTTTCATTTCTTCTTCAATTTTGATTGGTACTATATTGCCATCTATAATTTGATCCATGTCAACCATCTCTCCTTACAGGACTTTCACAGAAAATTGTTAGTTGGAAGTAAATAGCCAAAAATATGGATTTATTTAAATATCCAAATTACGAACTTCCTTGGCATGGGCTTGAATAAACTCTCGCCGTGGCTCAACCTTATCCCCCATTAATATGGTAAAGATTTCGTCTTCCTTCATTGCATCTTCCAATGTAACCTGCAAAATCGTCCTTTTTTCCGGATTCATCGTTGTATCCCACAATTGTTCAGGGTTCATTTCTCCCAAACCTTTGTAGCGTTGGATACTGTAGTTGCCTTTACCCCATTCCTGGGTTACTTTTTCTAAGGCCTTATCATCATAAAGATATATTTCCTCTTTACCCTTCTTAACCTTATAGAGAGGTGGTTGGGCAATATAAACATAACCACATTCTATCATAGGTCGCATAAAACGGTAAAAAAAGGTCAAAAGCAAGGTACGAATATGAGCGCCATCCACATCAGCGTCTGTCATAATGATAATCTTGTGATACCTAGCTTTCGCCGGATCAAAATCATCTCCGATACCACTACCTATGGCTGTGATCATAGAACGAATCTCTTCGTTGGACAAAATTCTATCTAAACGGGCTTTCTCTACATTTAGAATCTTACCACGCAAAGGTAAGATAGCTTGGAATCGCCGATCTCTACCTTGTTTGGCCGAACCACCAGCCGAATCACCCTCTACTATATACATTTCACAAAGAGCTGGATCTTTTGAAGAACAATCAGCTAATTTACCCGGTAAAGTTGTATTTTCCAAGGCATTTTTCCGTCTGGTTAATTCTCTTGCTTTGCGGGCTGCTTCCCTAGCTCTAGAGGCCATTACTGCTTTTTCAATAATTCTTTTTCCTACATTCGGGTTTTCTTCTAGAAAAGTAGCCAGACCTTCGCTGATTATTCCTTCGGTAATCCCTCTTATTTCGCTGTTACCTAATTTTGTCTTAGTTTGTCCTTCAAATTGAGGCTCTTTTACCTTCACGGAGACTATAGCCGTAAGACCTTCTCTAATATCCTCACCTGCTAGATTACCGTCAACATCCTTTAGCAAATTATATTTCTTACCATAATCGTTCATAACCCTAGTCAGAGCCGATTTGAAGCCGGCTTCATGGGTACCGCCTTCTGTGGTATTGATATTATTGCAATAAGAATAAATATTTTCCGCATAGGAACTATTATATTGCATCGCAACTTCTACAACAGTATCATCCTTTTCCCCGTATAAATAAATTGGCTCAGGATGTATCGGCTCTTTACTTCTAAGGATATAGGTTACAAAATCAATAATTCCACCATCATGCTTAAATAACTTTTCACTGCCATCCCGTTCATCAATAAAGGAAATTTTTAATCCCTTATTCAGGAAAGACATCTCCCGCAAGTGGTGAATTAAAGTTTCCTGATCAAAGTTGACTTCCTCAAAAATCTCTTTATCAGGTAAAAATGTAGTTTTTGTGCCGGTTTCTTCTCTTTGCCCGATAATCTCTAAAGCTGTAACTGTTTTACCACGTTCATATTTTTGCCGATATACATTGCCATTACGGCTGACTTCTACAATCATCCATTCTGAAAGAGCATTAACAACCGCGGCTCCCACACCATGCAAACCACCAGAGACTTTATAGCCGTCTCCACCAAATTTTCCACCAGCATGGAGTATAGTCATAGCCACTTCTAATGCTGATAAATCCATTGTTGGATGTTTATCAACAGGAATGCCTCTACCATTATCCTCAACAGTAATACTATTATCCGGATGTACAGTAATTGAAATCTCAGTACAGTAACCTGCTAAGGCTTCGTCAATACTATTGTCCAATACTTCCCAAACCAGATGATGTAAACCTCTAGGGCCTGTACTACCTATATACATTCCTGGTCGCTTACGAACAGCCTCTAATCCTTCCAAGACCTGGATTTGACTAGCATTATAATCTGCGGTCATTAATTATTACACCTCTCCATCTAATACTAACACTTCATTATACCAGTTATTGCAAATCGTCTCAATACACTTAATGGGAGCACATATCTTTAAGAGAAAGGTGTACTCTTTTCTGTAAAGTATTTGAAGATATTGGCGAAAAATAAAGATTAGTGTTAGTAAGTACTAAACTCTTTGCTTTTTTTGCTTCCGTTATTTCAACAATTTTCTTTTCTGAACGCATTGAATCTATAAATTCCTTATTGATTGGACTTATGTTTTTACTTTCATAAGCAAAGACTCCTAAAACTTCTTTCTCATATATCATTACATCGCTTCCTAAATGCAAAAACATCAGGATTCACACTCCATTTCTTTAATCGTTCCTTGCCTAATATAATATTTTTGCACTGTTGTTTGTTCGTCTTTATTAAATTCTAGGTCCTCTGTTGTAGTTATAAAGCACTGAATATTTCTATCTCGAATAGTATCAATAAGCTGCTCTCGACGCTTTTGATCTAATTCAGAGAGAACATCATCTAATAAAAGTATCGGGTATTCTCCGGTTTCTGCCTTGAAAAATTCTAGTTCAGCCAGCTTTATAGCTAAAACTGCCGTGCGATGCTGCCCCTGTGAACCAAATAATTTTAAATCGGTACCATTGACCAAGATTTTTAAATCATCTCTCTGAGGTCCCCATAAAGTAAGACCCCGACGAATTTCCTCTTCTTCCATAGAGTTCATTTCTTTTATAAGAAGCTCTCTAATTTCTTCAACTTTCTTGACTTCATATTTTCGGCAGAGCATATATTTTATTTCTATACTCTCTTGACCGGCCGTTAATCTACGCTGCATTAATCTTGCTAAAGGTGCTAACTTTTCTAAGGCCTGGACCCTTTTATTCACAATATCTACACAGGCTTGTAGGTACTGTTCATTCCACACCTCTAATTCCGCTAATTGCCGCCGCTTTTCCCAGTGCCTTTTTAACAGATGATTACGTTGATTTAGTAAGCGGTTATGTTTTTGCAGTTTGCTGTAATATATCGGACTTACTTGAGATATATCATAATCTAAGAGCCTTCTTCGTTCAGCAGGTGCTCCTTTAATCATAGAAAGATCCTCAGGAGCAAAAAGGACGGCCGTTAATTGGCCAAATAATTCTGAGGTCTTTCTAATGGTAACGCCGTTTATTCTTATTTCTTTAGAAGAAGGTCTATCCTCCCGATATCTTATTTCAATTTCTTTCTGCCCTAACTTATTTTGCAAGATACCCTTGACAATAAAATAAGGAGCATCCCAATTTTTAAGCTGTTGATCCCGAGCAGCCCTATAAGTTTTACCTCCGGTAAGATAATAAACTGCTTCCAGAAGATTTGTCTTACCCTGAGCATTTAAACCAATAAGGATATTTACTTGAGCTTTAAATATTTGATCGAGAAATTCATAATTCCGATATTTTTGGAGTATTAGCCTTTCCAAATACAAGGGGCTAACCCCCTTCTTTTATATAATTAAGACCTTACAGGAAGTAAAAGGTATAAGAAATTACCGTTATCAGCTGGTCTAACAATACATGGACTTAATGAACCGGTAAATTCCATAGAAATATTTTCGCAATCCACGTTTTTCAGCACGTCTAATAAGTACTGAGAATTAAAAGCTATAGCTACATCATCACCGTCTGCTTCTACACTAACTTTTTCATATCCTTGACCTAAATCCGATTGAGAAGAGAATATCAACTGATCTCCTTCACTCTTAATCTGGATAGTTTTGCTATTATCATTACTCATAGTAAAAAGAGAGATTCTTTCGACTGCGTCTTGAATATTCTTAGTATTGCCGAAAAGTTTAGATTTATATTGGGTTGGTATAACCTGGTTGTAATTAGGGAATTGACCTTCCAATAAACGACAAATTATCTTAATATTAGCAAATATAATACAAGCCAGATTCTTTGTTAGACTTATATAACATATTTCATCATCATCCACCATAAGTCTGGCTAATTCTGACAATATTTTTGCTGGGATTAAGAAACTAATTTTTTCACTCGGACTTTTCTTAGTTAATCCTTGACGTAAAGCTAAACGGTGAGTATCAGTTCCCACCATAGTTAACTTATCTTCTTCTGCTTCACATAAGATACCTGTAAACAAAGGTCTACCTTCGTCAGTACCTGCAGCAAAAACAGTTTGTTTGATCATCTGTCTAAATACTCCAGCTTCCATATGTACTTCATTTTCTCCTGTTACATCAGGTAAACTAGGAAAATCTGCAGCATTCATAGTTTTTAGGTTAAGCTGGGAATTTTCATATTGTATTTCTAAATTATTTTCCTCAACTAAGTTTAAAA
>JAPXME010000004.1:0-25872 GCA_033809185.1 Clostridiaceae bacterium | reverse complement strand
TACATGATATCACAGCGGAGATACTCTCTTTTTCTATTTTTAACTTTTACCCCAAAGTAATTTTACGCTAACAATTTACATATAAAAGTCGAGCCTGCCCAAAATTTCTTAACGAAATTCCGCAAGAATGCTTAGCCCGGCACAGAACGTGCCGGGCAGAAGAATTGAGCCAGAATGGCGAATTTCGACCGCTTAGCGATTTCTTACGGGATGAGTTTAGACATTTCTAGGCGTGGAGCCGCTACGACCGTTCTTGTTTTCCTATTACCAAGATGCAAGAATAGCAAGAACTGGGTGATTTATCTTTTTTTCCTTTTATACCAAGAAATTATGAAGACAATTGCCAATACAGCTAGGAGAACATAGAGCAATCGGGAATAGTTGGCCATAAATTGCATTACCAGACCCCAAGACTCTCCCAACCATGCTCCACAACAAACAAGAACAGTATTCCAGATTAAAGTACCTATCAAGGTGAAAATGAAAAAATAAAATTTATTCATTCTAGCCATACCGGCAGGAATAGAGATAACACTGCGCAGTATGGGAACCATCCGACAAAAGAAAACGGTCCAGTAGCCATATTTATGAAACCAGTCACTTGCCCGTTGAACATCTTCTAGCTTAAGGCGTAGAATATGTCCCCATCTTCCTACGAACCTATTCAAGGCTTCAGGATCAATTAAATACCCAATACCATAAAGAATAGCGGCACCAGCCATAGACCCTACCGTGGCAAAGAGGATAAATCCCGGCGCCGACATTCTTGTATATGTAGTCATAAACCCGCCAAAAGTAAGGATTAATTCTGAGGGTATTGGCGGAAAAATATTCTCAATCATAATTAACAGAAAAACACTGAGATAGCCATATTCGGCCATAAAGTCGATAATCCAATTTTGCAATGTACCTGTACCTCTCTTTTACTAGCTAGCCCAAGACTAACTCGCTTTACACAAATATATTCCCACCAATATCCTATAATTCTTGGGACTCATTTAGACCTTTTAAATAAGTAATAACTGCTTTTTCCGCATTAGCTACATGGAGATACATCAGTCTACGGGCCTCTTCAGGGTTTCTGGCAGTTATTGCTTCAATTATCTGCCTATGTTCCTCCATAGTCTTTTCTTTTCGTCCCGGTATAGACATACTGGCAGATCTTGTGCGATAAAGCTGTCCCCGTAAATTGTTAAGGGTCGTAAGTAGCCTTTCATTACGAGCAGCTCGATAAATAAGCTCGTGTAGCCCTACATCCGTATCTACAGTATCAAAAACATTATCCGAACTTATATAGTTGTTTTCTTTCAGTAATAGCCTTTCCATTTCCTTTAGTTCTTCTGGGGTAGCCCTCTTAGCAGCTAGACTTCCAGCCAAAGCTTCCAGGGCACCCCTGATTTCATAAAGCTCGCGGACATCATCAGCTGAAAAAGTAGCTACATACGCACCCTTTCGCGGTTCAATAACTACAAACCCTTCAGTTTCTAACTTACGGATAGCCTCCCGCACGGGTGTTCTGCTTACCCCCATTTCCTCAGCCAGTTGTACTTCCATTAGGCGTTCACCTGGCGCCAAAACACGGCTAATGATAGCCTCCCGTAATGCCTCAAAGACTGTTTCACCCAAGGGTTTATAGTTATTTAGATCCAACGGTAAGATTCTCTTCTCCTTCATCTATCTTCATCCTTCCCTGCAAGTCCTTTTCATTTATAGTCCTGGTCACTATTATTCGCCAGTCCTTAGGAAACCATCTGCCAGCTAACTCCAGAGCTTCTTCTTTGCTCCCTGTATAGGCCACTAAGGTGGGACCACTTCCTGTCATCATAACCCGCTTAGCTCCTAATCCTTCAATCTTTCGAGCCTGTTCGCGTAACTGAGGATAAAGGTCAAAGGTGGAATATTCCAAGACATTGGCCATTTGTTGATAAGCCTTCTCTAAATTACTCTCGGCTAATGACCCCAACAAGCCCATTATATCCGGCCTATTCTCAACCAAAACCTTAGATAGATTTTTATATACTATGGCTGTAGAAACTCCGTATTCAGGCTTAAAAAGCACCAACCACATATCCTTTGGACTAGGCACTGCACTTAGTAATTCCCCCCTACCCCTAGCTAATGCTGTTGTCGGATAGAGACAAAAGGGAACATCTGAACCAAGCCGTGCCGCTAGATGGTGTAGCTTATCCCTTGATAATTGTAAATCTAACAACTGGTTCAAACCCAATAATACAGCAGCCCCGTCAGTACTTCCACCAGCTAAACCCGCGGCCACTGGAATGTTTTTCTTGATCTTAAGATTAAGCCCAGTCTTAATGCCATTCTCAGTCAATAAGAGTCGGGCCGCCTTATAGGCCAGATTTTCTTCTACTGGACCGAGATCTGCTCCAGAGCATACTAAATGAATCCCCACTTTAGGAGTTAGGGCGATTTCAATTTGATCATACAAGTCAATACCCTGCATAATCATTTCTACTTCGTGATACCCGTCATCTAATAATCCTAGGACATCGAGGGCTAGATTAATCTTAGCATAAGCTTTTATTTTTACCTTCTTCATCAGGAACACCTATCTTATTCCTAGTTGTAATTAATTGTACCATTTATAACAACTAATTCCTATTAGTAAATGGTTAAAGATAGGCTTTGCTTACTATTCTTCACCAACAAGCCTCACCTTATCGTCTTCCGCTATCAATAATATAAGTAGAAGAACCCCACCCATCAACGCAATCAAAGATTGCTGATGGTCCCGGAAACCTTGTTGTATTCACAATAAAAAAGCTCAGTCAAAATGACCGGGCTTAAAATCATAGTTTGTTACTTATTGTGTTTCTGATACTTCTCGCGGTCTGCTTTTTTGAGGTGTTTTTTTCTCAACCGCAAACTTTGGGGTGTAATCTCCAGATATTCATCATCATTAAGGTATTCCAAGGCCTGCTCTAGAGACAGTTTACGTGGAATTTTCAACTTCACCGTCTCCTCTTTAGAGGAAGAACGCATATTAGTTAGATTCTTCTCCTTGCAAACATTTACCACAATGTCCTGTTCCCGGCTATTTTCCCCAACAATCATTCCCTCATAGACCTCTACCCCGGGGCTAATGAAAAGGGTACCGCGATCCTCAATCTGCAACATACCATAAGCTCTACTAATACCAGTCTCCCAAGCTATCAAGACACCGTTCTTTCTACCGCCACTTTCACCACGGCTGACTTTATAAGATTCAAAGGAATGATTCATGACACCATACCCTCTAGTATCAGTCAGAAATTCTGTTCTAAAGCCAATTAATCCTCTAGCTGGAATGGAATACTCTAGGCGCACCTGTCCATTGGTGTTAACCATGTTTAAGAGATCACCTTTACGGGCACCTAATTTCTCCATGACAGCTCCTACATACTCTTCCGGGGTATCTATCACCAAGTATTCGAAAGGCTCCATCAGAACCCCGTCGATCATTTTATAGATAACCTGAGGTTTAGAGACTTGGAATTCCAGACCTTCCCGTCGCATAGTCTCAATAAGAATTGCCAAATGCAACTCTCCCCTACCGGATACTAAGAAGACTTCGGGACTGTCTGTCTCCTCTACCCGAAGAGAAACATCAGTCTCCGTCTCTTTTATTAAACGGGAACCTAGCTTCCGGGAAGTAATAGGTTCCCCTTCCTTACCAGCAAAAGGCGAATCATTAACAAGAAAATTCATCTGAATAGTAGGTTCGTCAATTTTCAGATGAGGCAATGGCTCCACATTTCCCGGGTCACAAATAGTCTCACCAACATTAATCTTACCCAATCCGGCTAAAGCCACAATATCTCCCATCTTGGCTTCAGCGATTTCAATTTTATTTAAGCCCTGAAAACCGTACAGCTTACTAATTCGATAGTTCTCCTGTTGCCCATCTCTTTTAACTACAGTAACCTGACTGTTGCCCTTTACCACTCCCCTGTTAATCCGTCCGATAGCAATCCGCCCTAGATAGTCAGTGTAATCCAACAGAGAAACTTGTAATTGTAAAGGTCCCTCTGCATCCCCTTCTGGTGCAGGGATATGCTTGACTATGGCCTTCAGCAGCGGCTCCATATCAGAACCGAGATCTTCTGGATCTTCAGAAGCTTTACCCTCTAAGGCAGAAGCATAGATTACCGGAAAATCCAGCATCTCTTCAGGCGCGCCCAAATCAATAAAGAGATCCAGGACTTCATCTAAAACCTCCAGCGGTCTAGCATTCTCCCGGTCCATCTTATTAACTACTACCATCGGCTTCAGGTTTTGCTCCAAGGCTTTGCGTAAAACGAATCTGGTTTGCGGCATACAGCCTTCAAAGGCGTCAACTACCAGTAAGACGCCATTTACCATCTTCATGATCCGTTCCACTTCTCCACCAAAGTCGGCATGGCCCGGAGTATCAACCACATTTATTGTATAACCCTGGTATTTAATAGATGTATTTTTGGCCAGAATAGTGATTCCCTTTTCCCGCTCCAGATCATTAGAGTCCATGACTCTATCAACTACCTGTTCATTTTCCCGAAAGGTACCAGCCGACATTAATAATTTATCCACCAAGGTAGTCTTACCATGATCCACATGGGCTATGATAGCGATATTTCTTATATCTTCACGCTGCACAAAAAATCCTCCCACACACATAGAATCAACATTTTTATTACAACTAGTTATTTTATTACCAACTAACGTTAATTGCAATGGTAATCTAACTTAGAGTTTATGTAACAAGCCGATAAAAAATTAAAGCCCCACCATCAACGCAATCGAAGATTGCTGATGGCCCGAGTAACCTTGTTGTTTCCACAATAAGAAAAGTTCAGAGGTGGTAGGTTTCCCTCTGAACTTTATAAAGATCAATTAAATATCTCCCATTTCGTTGGCACTATCCATATACATCTTAAAGCTTTCCCCAACGCTAAGAGCACCATCTCCGGTAGTTATGGAGCGTTCACTGATTTGCTGGTTAATGGTTTTTACTCTGTTAACTGCCTCCTTGGATTGTCCAGCCAGCTTACGTACTTCATCGGCAACGACGGCAAATCCACGCCCTTGCTCACCGGCTCTGGCAGCCTCAATAGCTGCATTAAGTGAAAGAAGGTTGGTCTGATCAGCAATTTCAGCTACATTCTCAGCTATTTCATCCATTTGGAGGACATCATGAGTTAGGTTCTTAATATTGTCCACCATTTGGTTAAGTATTCCGTCTACCTGCACTCCTTCATTAAGTAACATATTGATGTTTTCAACATTCCCGGCCGAACTCCTATTAAGCTCTTCCATTGTTGCCGCCAGTTCCTCTGCTGACGCAGTAACTTCCTGTGTCGTAGCGGATAATTCCTGGTTGACAGCCGCCAAATCAGCTGTCTTATCAGCCACATCCTGTACTTTCAATGAGGCTTGGAAAGCTAAAAGCTCTGTGTGCGCTAACGTAAAATTGGTAATAGCTTTAATTGAATATTTCCATCTGTCAAAATATCCATGCCCCCTATCAGTAACTATTATTATTCTATATTAGCTTACTATTCTAGAAATAATCTGGAATCTCCTGCCACGGGAAGTAATTATGACTAGTTTAACAAAACTTTATCGTTACAAGTCAAAATCAGTCTAAATAATACTTCGTTGGCGGGCGGCATAGTTGGACGAACTAATATTGATAAAGGGTTACACCTTGGGCTAGTTCTAATTTTTGATAATTATTTTCCAAATACTCCAAATAACTTCCGTCACTGTCACCCTCAATTTGATTGTCTATCACCACAAAGTAAGTAGCCCCTCCCCTTTGGAACAAAGCTGCCTCCTCCTCTGGCTTTTGCGGATAAAAAATATTGGCCCGCCAACCATATCTGCGACTTAAGTTTAGTAATTCTGGGCTGTAATTACCAAGCACCAGTAGATCCGTCTCACCAGTATTATTCTGCACCACTTGAGCGCAGTCTAGAAGCTTTTGGTTTACGGCACAGTAAATATCTCGGCTAACATAGGATTGCAAAGTAATAAGCACAACGAACAATACTACTAATGATCGTACCACTCGTAACCTAAAGAGCCGCTGTAAAGCAAAACCCGCTAGAAGTGCCACTAAAGGAGCTATTAACAGCAAATAATAATCTAATTGGATCACTGCAGCTACAAAAACTATTTCTAAAATAGCCGCTATAGCCCAGGCCCAAATGAACCTCTTCTGTCGATTTCTTTGGCAGAATAAACCTACCAAGGCTAAAAGCAACCCCAGAGGAGTATAAGCTCTAAGTAAAGCTTTAGACAGGAAATCCCAAGCTTCTAAAGCTATACCACCTTCTCTCCAAGCAGGTAAAAGCAGATTGGTAGCAATGCCTGTAACATAATTTGTTTGAGCCACTCCTTCTAACCATATAAAGTACAAGATGTTTGGTACCAAAGATAAGAACATGAAGATCCACACAGATGATTTCCGCAAAGCAGCCAACCCATCTTTATGAAAAACCAAGTAGGCCATAGGCACTCCTATATAGATAGCTGGGATTTTCTGAGAGATAGCTAAAGCCGTAAACCCTGCTCCTAAAAGAAGTAAGGTCCATCTCCTTTCGTTCTTCTGCCAGACTAAAAAATAATAAACTCCGCCAATAAGAAAAAACAAAGCAGCAGCCTCTGGCATAATTGCCCTGGAAAAGATAACGCTAAAGGGAAACATGCCATACACAACTAAAGTCAGCCATCCTGCTTCTTGTCCCTCAAGATCCTTGGCAAGTCGGTAAAGATAGTAGGCCGACCCTAAAAAGAAAACTAAGGGTACCAGACGAGCTAAAAAATAATAGTAGCCGAATAATCTATATAGAATTGCAATAAAAAATGTTGTTAGCTGGAACTCTAATTGTGCATAATTAGGCGGTGCCCCATCATAGTTTAATTGTGGATAGAAAATACTCCCGTTTCCCACTATAAAGTTTCTAGCCATGGCCTCCGTGTCAGACTGCCGCCATCCATGGTATTCAGCCGGTGGATTATCCAGTACAGAAAAACGCACGGCAATTAACAAGACGAAAATTATTGCCGTGATTAAAACGGTTCCCTTTTGTCTCAACATTATAGGGCCCCCCTTAATTATTGAGCACTAGGACTCCGAAAATAATCACGGCAATACCTAGGATTTTTTGCATTGTAAAGTTCTCCCGCAGCACTAGATAAGAGAGGACTGCAACAATAATATAACTCAAACTAACCAGCGGATACACAAGACTTAACTCCGCCCGGGTTAAAACTTTAATCCACAGCAGAGAGCTTACTCCAAAAAAGACCATACCGCCCAGAATCTGCGGCGTCTTAATAATTTTTAGAATATCAGAAAAAAAACTATCTGCCGAAAAACTTAGGCTACCAATCTTATCGGCCCCTATTTTTAATAGCAATTGTCCTACAGCCCCCATACTTATGGAGATGAAAGCTAGACTAAACCCTTTCAAGAACATCACCTTCTTTTGGACTTGAAGGCTTTTTCACCACCTTCAGGAGGTGAAAATAACCTTTAATAGTTTTTATTATATCCATCTTACTACTGCCACATTTAAGCTCATAATGAAGCTCTAACGGATATTCCCCTACCTCTATGCCAATTTTACTGAACTTAGCTAGAATCTCTGCCATACACTCAAACCCATCGGAGCTCACAATCTCCCCATTATATAAAGCTATAGCTTTTTGCAAATAACCTATCCGATAGGCTCTAAAGCCACAAGAATAATCCCGGACATTCCTTATTGGAAAAAATATCTTGAAAAATACACTGGCCCCTCGGCTGCATATTTTACGGTGTAGAGGTAAGCCAATTTCTTTCCCTCCGGGTACAAAACGGGAGGCAATTACTAAATCTAGCTTTTCCTCCTTTAGTTTATCTACCAGATTAGGTATTAATTCCGGTCGATGGGTATTGTCGGCATCGAGAGTAACAAGAATATCCTCTGAATAGTACCTCTGTACCACATGATTCAACAGCGTACGCATAGCACCACCTAAGCCTTGGTTTTTCCTATGGGTAATATATTGTAGACAATGATTTTGCTGACTATATTCCTCCAAAACCTCAGCCGTATTATCCGTACTTCCGTCATTAACTACAACTACCTCCAGCCTCTCACCCCAAAGTGCTCTTAAAGGAAAAATGCTCTCTAGAAGCCGGGGTAACGCAGAGCCCTCATTGTATGCAGGAAGCCCGATAATTACCTTACTATCCACTTAGCTTTACCTCCATGAAAAATAACCTTCTCCTGCTATTATGTGGAAGTAGGACAATTACTATAAGCTATGTGAAACTGTAGTTAAATTCCGATTAGTAGGCCGAGCTTGTATCATGGGTAAGTTAGTCAGTAAATGTCGCGTATTACAATTAATTGTAAAATGATGTCTGTCTTGACATCATCGCCCATTTATGGTATTCTCAAAATATAAAAGGCACTTTGCGCAGCGGCAAAGTGCCAAATCTATTTCCAAATATAACTACCTTTTATTGTCATAATTATTAAACGATTTCTAGGGGGATCGAGATGAATGAGCCAATTTACTTGACCCAACAAACTCGGGAAAACCTCATACAGCATTTGGTGAATTTTGAGGAGAACCAGGATGAAGTAATTAATGACTACTTCCCTCATTTAAACCAAGAAAGGCTTGACTTTACCGAAAAAGTCAACCAGTACAAAAAATCCTTGGAAGAACTACTGCAACATGTTGAGATTGCCGTGAAGGATAGCGACAGCTTTCCTCTGGTGATCATCGGTAGCAAAGTTACCATCCGTGATTTGGACAATCAGGAAACATATGTTTATTGCATCAGTGACCCTTCCCTAGATAGCTTCTGCTTCAGCGATGTTTCCTATATCTCACCAGTTGGCAAAGCTCTGCTCTTAAAAAAAGTAGGGGATCGGGTCACAGTCAACACACCTGCAGGGCAGTTCAAATATGAAATATTAAACATTTATTACGGCGAAAATATAACTCAAAAATAGATTGTGAGGCCTTTTTAATATTCAATACCTTCTCTGGCTGGCACACCTTTAGCATAATAGTGTTTGACTTCCTTCATTTCCGTAACTAAATCTGCTAGCTCCAAGATTTCCGGAGCAGCATAACGACCAGTCAGCACCAATTCTGTCCGTGGTGATTTAGTAAGAATCAACTGACAAACATCCTCTGCTTCAAGCAGATTTTCTTTCACCGCAACTAAAATTTCATCTAATATTAAGACGTCGTATTTACCTTCTTGCGCAATAGACTGAGCTTCTTGAAAGCCTTCAGCTATTGCATTTTTTAATTCCTCGAGCTCATACTCGTTTAACTGCCAGGAGAATTTACCTGTAATTCCATAACGATGGATTGTCAGCAAAGGAGCTAGTTTGGCTGCTACATTCAATTCCCCGGTGGCAGTGCCCTTCATAAATTGGCAGAAAAGAACTTTTAAGCCCCTGCCCACAGCACGCATAGCCAGTCCAAAGGCCGCTGTAGTCTTGCCTTTTCCTTCACCGGTATAAATCTGTACATAACCACGTTCCATAGCAAAGCCTCCCAGAAGTTAATACATCAATTTTTAACTATTCTCTAAAATAACTTAGGAATCCTATTAACAATAGGAAAATATCCAAAAAGGCTGGAGGCTCTTTTTATTTCTTAGAACCTCCAGCCTTTTCTAATCTCTCTCCAAGCTAGGCTAGCACATTTGTTAAGGTACCAATTGACTCAATCATTACTTCTATTTTGTCACCAGCCTTAAGCCACTTTTGCTCAGTCTCCGGGTAACCAAGTATTACACCATCCGGAGTACCTGTAAAGATAATATCCCCCGGTTTTAAGGTCATATATTGAGATACATAACTAATTATTCTGGCACAGCTAAAAATCATATCCTTAGTGGAGGCAGACTGACGTAGAACCCCATTAACCTTACACTTGATATCTAAAGAATTCGGAACACCTAACTCATCAGAGGTAACAACATAAGGACCTACTGGGGCGAAACCGTCACAAGTCTTACCCAACAACCATTGTCCTGATCTAAACTGTAGATCCCGTGCTGATAAATCATTGCCAGCAGTGTAACCAAACACATAGGAGAGGGCTTCCTCCTCGCCCACGTTGTTGGCCGTTTTTCCTATTACAATTACTAATTCAGCCTCGTAATCAAACTTAAAAGCATCTTTCGGCAATTTGACTACTTCTTCGTGAGCTGCAAGGGCATTGGCAAATTTACTGAACAGAATCGGGTTATCCGGGACATCCATTTTCGATTCTTCAGCATGGTTAATATAGTTTAAGCCCACACAAACTATTTTCTCAGGAGCACTTACACAAGGAGCAAAACGGATATTTTCCAGGGCAATCTCAACCTCAGTTAAGTCTCCTTTTTTCACCTTTTCTACCATAGTCTTCAGCGCATTTAATCCAGCCTGCCCACTAACCACTAGCTCATCCATTGTGAGGGGTAATTTTTCCGCCAGTTTACTTGCAGCTTCTTCCACATCAATAATATTCTTCTCATTGAGGATACCTAAACAAACCTTATCCTCTTTCCAAAATTGCAACAGTTTCATTATTTAACCTCCTTAGTAGCTTTCAATTACTATTCCTTTAAGATTGATGCTTTTTAAGCTCTTGTAGATATCCTGCTTCAATTCCTGCCTCTGAGGCGAATAACTCAAGTTCATCAGCAACTGAAGCCGGTAACATTATGCCCTCTTGGAGATTTTTCATCTTAGTTAGATGTTCAATCTCGCCAGGAAGATAGATTTGCTCAGTATTAACTGCTAAAGGAGTATTTTTTATAAATTCTATGTAACGATCTACGGAGTCTTTAAATACTTGTGGCTCTAGAAAAGCATCTATGCGTATTGCCATAAAGAAATGACTCAAATCATTGTGATGTTCCAGATCATTATACATGGACCCGATTTCTTTGCCAATTGCCCCCTTACTCAGTAAGCTGGTAAGCACATCCACGGCAACGGCTAACCCGTAACCTTTAGGCCCACCCACAGGATAGAGAAACCCACCATTAACTACATCATCCGGATTGGTAGTCGGAAGACCTGTTTTGTCTACCCCCCAACCTTCAGGTATAGTTTGTCCCTTACTCTTGGCAGCCAGTATCTTTCCCAAGGCCACTACACTCGTAGCCATATCTATCACTATCGGAGTTGACTTGCCTGCAGGTACGGCAATGGCAAGAGGATTATTTCCAACTCTAGCACCAGCACCGCCGGGGGGTGGCATTAATGGTTCCACATTACTTAACGCTATTCCAATCATGTCCTTATCCAGCAACTGCATAGCCCAGTATGCTGCTGCCCCAAAATGATTACTTCTTCGCACAGTCACGGCAGCCAAATTAGCCTTCGTGGCCTTCTCGGAAAGAATCTCTACAGCCCGTTGAGATACTACCTGCCCTAACCCGTAATCACCGTCAATTACAGCCGTACTTTCCGTTTCCTTAACTATCTCAATTTTAGGTTTAGCTGTAGTGACACCCTTTTTCAGACGACTAAGATAGTTTGACATGCGGATGACACCATGACTGGAAACACCCCGGAGGTCCGCATCAACTAAGGATTTTGCAGTTACATCTGCTTCCTGAGCAATTACTCCATTCTTTTGCAAGATTAAAGATGTTAGCTCAGTTAAATATTCTGACTGGACACGATAGAAGCTATTCATTAAATTCATCCTCCTTCAGAGTTTGGGTAAAATTTTCTTTTTAATCCCTATTATTTGCAAGGTAGCTTCATTATGATTATATCATATTAACACTATATATTATTGCCTTAATATAATATCAATCATGATTTCACTATATCATTTCACTATATACGTAAAGATTATTCTTAATAAGAACCCCTCCCATCAACGCAATCAGAGATTGCTGATGGATCCCGAGAACCTTGTTGTTTCACAATCAAAAAAGGAGCGTTCTGCTCCTTTTCATATCTCACGATCAAATTAAAGCCCAATTATTCTTGGCCGAGGAGTATTCTCTCCAGCTCCAAAGGCTCGACCCTTTGGCCATTCTGATACGCTCTCATATTACCGCCGGAAATCTCATCAATCAGAGCGATGTGCCTATCCTCTCCCACACGACCAAATTCAAACTTTATATCGTATAGCTCTAGACCTTTTTCGGCCAGCTCGTCCTTTACAAAGGCCGCAATCCTTTGGGTCAGATTTTTTAGAATCTGATATTCTTCTTTAGATAAGATACCTAACATATCCAGGGCATCCTCAGATATTGGCGGATCATTACGATCATCGTCCTTCAGAGTAACCTCTACAAAAGCATCTAAGGGCTGTCCATCTTCAGCATATTTGCCATAACGACGCAGAAAACTACCTACTGCCCTAAAGCGACAAATGACCTCCAAGCCTTCCCCGAATAAAGAAGCCTTTTTGACTGTCATTGTGGCATTTTCTAAGTCAGCGCTAATAAAATGAGTAGGAATCCCCATGTTGTTCAGTCTTTCATAAAAATACTTAGTCAACCTTAAGCCAGCCTTCCCAGCTCCTTCGATGGTCAAGCCTACCGTATTAGCACCGGGATCAAATACTCCGTTTTCACCAGTGACATCGTCCTTGAATTGCAGCAAATAATTACCGTCCTCCAGCTCATAGACATCCTTGGTTTTACCCTTATAAACCAACTTCATATGTATCTTCCTTTCTGCACCCTTTAAGAAAAAATTAACTGAAATCTTTATTCATGTCAACAGGATACCTAAATTATTGCCTAATGGATTTTCTCATTATCCCCTTACTAATTAGCTCAGACTAAGTCTAAGCTCTCTTTCGTACATTTCTTTAAGGGATATTCCCCAGTAACTGGATCCTTTGCTTGATAATCTGCCCAGACTACTACTGCTTCTGAATACAAAAGGGCAATACCACGCATCCCCTTTTGCTCTGGATTACCGACTTTACCCTCCTGCTTAAGCCTCTTCAGGACCTTATAAGCGGGGTCCTTGATTTGTAGGATCCTGGGCAGCCTACCGGTAGAATTAGTGGCCAAGTAGTCACAAACTAATTTATCCCTTAATTTCTTTTTGTCTATTTGTGATTGAGTTGCAAAATACTCATATACCAGGCCTATATAATCCTCCAAGGGAATACCTCGGATTTCTGTTTCCTTTATGTGCTCTGCAAAATCACCAAATAATTTAAAAGGCGTTAGCTCAGTACTCTCCAGCAAATAATCCAATGTACGTCTAAAACGACCGCTGTTATATAACCTCTTCAGAGCATCCTCCAGACGATGGAGATAGGCCAAATCCTCCGCCGAAAGCCAGGGAGTTTCTGTCACCTCATAAGGAGCCAAAGGCTCATAACTACAAGGATATTTTTCTGGGTCAGCATGAATCTGAGAGCCATATAGTACCTTCAAAAATCCAAGTTGCAGCATATGCGGTCTTAATTCATAGGCCTTATTGAAACTCGTGGCAAAACTCTCTAAATCTTCATAAGGCAATCCGGCTATCAGATCTATATGGATATGAATATTTCCTTTGTTTATTAACCGTCGAAGATTGCTCTCCAGTAGTTCTACATTAGTCCGGCGCCTAATTGCCGTCAGCGTATCTGCATTAAAGCTTTGTATCCCTATCTCGAATTGAATCGAACCTGCCGGAGCTTTTGCTAGAAGATCCAAGGTCTGATCATCCAATATATCACCAGCAATTTCAAAATGACAGCATACACCTTCAGGAATAGCACTCCCGTAATTATCAATTACAAAGCTAAAGAGTTCTAAAGCCCTAGCACGGTTAGAGTTAAAGGTACGATCGACAAACTTTATGGTCCGGGTACCGCTATTAGCCAGACTTATTAGCTCCCTTTTGCCCCGCTCCAAGTCAAAATAACGTACATTACCATAACCTGAAAGGCAAAAAGCACAAAAGTATGGGCAGCCACGACTTGTTTCCAGATAAGCAATCCTACCCTGCAAGGCTTGAAAATATGCCTTGGTATAAGGGCTTGGGGGGGCCTCCCAATCGTAATATGGTTCAGCTACAAGTAGCTCCTCACCCTCCCGATAGCTAACGCCCGGAATATCAGTTACACTTTCCCCATAACAAATAGCATTCAGCAGTTGGGCCAGAGCTTTTTCGCCTTCCCCTGAGACCACATATTGCACTAACGGATTCTCTCTTAATGTATTAGCCACATTGTAGCTAACCTCCGGTCCTCCCAAAATAATCACTGCATCAGCTAGCTCCTGCTTAACTAAAGCTACAATTTTTTTGATGACTTCGATATTCCAAATATAACAGGAAAAACCGATTACCTGGGGGTTCTGAGCTAAGATTCGTTCTACTACTGCCTCAAGCTCCTCATTAATAGTAGCTTCGATAACTTGAGCCTTAATATCGCCAGTACAATAAGTCTCTATCCCGGCCAACAAATACCATGGAGCCAGGGAGGAATGTATATATTGTGAGTTTAGGGCGCAGATTACAACACTAAGTGGTTCTGTCATTTATTTTTAACCCCCTATGTCTATTAGCTTCGACTTTTCCAGGCATTAACCCTGTGAATAATAGTATTATACCTCAACTATGAAAAAAAGCCCCTCCATCCGTTGATTGTGATGTAAGGACTTCGTTCCTATAGCTATTAGAAAAAGGGCAACTATTTGAAAAAGCCACTCTTTTCAATTCATTGATTGAACTTCACTAAATACCAGCTTTTATTGTCAGTAGATTCCTCTGACTCCATTGGTTCTATAGTGGCTTTGGGATACTTATTTTGCAAGTATTCTAGTTCTTCAGTAGATAATCTTAATTCCCTTTCCAGCGCATCATTAAAAGAATCCTTGATTAACATTTCTAATTTTTCAGCTTGTTCCTTTATCATAACAATTCCCCTTGCATGATTATTTAAGCCTGATTATTTGTGAGGAAAATATTTTCTGTATTTAAGAAAATGACCAAAAAAAGATTTATACAGATAGAACATTCTTTTTAACTTGTTGTCGCCTTTAAGAAATAGTGGCCTGACCACTTTTTTAGCTTTGACCAGATTCCTGATTTCGGCTAAATTTTCCTGGCCTTTCACATATCTTAACGCCAAAGAAATCGGTATCACAGTCCAGAGAATTTTCTCTTTCGTTATTTGGAAATCAGCGGACTGGTCGTACAAATAGTCCTCTGTGACATACTTGGCTAAATTACAACCTGCCGCTGTCACATAGTAACTGCTGCGTCCTTGTCGGCAATTGAGTTCAAGGACTTTATATTTTCCATCTCGCTGGTCATATTTTATATCAAAGGTAGCAAAACCTACATAGCCGATGTTTTCCAAGAAAGCCTTTATTCTGTAGGATAACTCCTCATTATAATCAGTGTACAGTATTCCGGTACTGCCTAATCCTTGAGGCGTATATTCTTCTAGCAAGACATGGGCCAAGGACATTACTTTAACCTTCTGATCCTGCCCAGAATAAGAAACCATGATCCTTAAGCATGAATCATCCCCGGGAATGTATTCCTGAATTATTAGGGTATCATCATAGCCA
Organism: Clostridiaceae bacterium; assembly: GCA_033809185.1. Lineage (GTDB taxonomy): Bacteria > Bacillota > Peptococcia > DRI-13 > JAPXME01 > JAPXME01. Next base: position 10,334 of record JAPXME010000004.1, on the reverse strand, counting down.
GCCTGAAATATCTGATTAATCGTGTGTCTTAAATCGGCGTAATTGTCGATTTTATAAACCTTTTTTTGTCCTGGGAACCCATGCTCCCAATACTTAATGCTACTGGATGGTTTGATAATAACCGGCAATTCGAAGGGCAGAACAAAATCATCCTCTACTGCCTGTTCGCAAATATAGGTTTGGGGATAATCCAAATTATAGCGCTCACACATTTCATAGAAACTTTGCTTTGTCAGCAGTTTCTGCAGCAGGTCTTCAGCTATATATGGCGCAATTACATTTTCTTTAAGAAGTGCTCTATTCTTGACGATCTGTTCTACATAATTATCTCCGCAACCTATTAACAACATCTTTTTCGGGGAGAGTCTTTCTGCTAAGTTATTAATCACTCGCAAAAATACTTCCGGCTTGTCCATATTAAATTCCGTATAATAGTCAATTATTCTGCTGTGGCAGCTTGGGCCTGAGGGAAACTTGCCAATCACAATAGATTTTATCTGATATTCTTCATAAAACGATCTGGCTAGACCATAAGTATTGATGTCGCTGCCTAAAATAACTGGGACAAAATCCTTTTCTTGTATCTTCAAAGTTAAGACCATCCTTTTCCCTAATCAAACTGGGTATTATCTCGCCTCTTTAATTTTTCCTAGGCTAGTATCATATTCAGCCAAAAACCTCTCTGCATTTTCCACATCTGAGGGGTAGGGGACATTGATTCGTCCTATCCTTTGGTAACGTTCGTTACCTTTACCAGTGATTAGGACCACCGTATCCGGCTCTGGTAAGAAGATGGCATGTCTTATGGCCTCTGTCCTATCTTCAATAATCTCGTAATTATTGTTGTTTTGTTTTACATATTGGGCAATCTCTTCACAGATTAATCTTATATCTACCTCACCTGGGTCCTCCATGGTGAGAACTATCTTATCAGAATACAATCCTGAAATTACTCCCAGATCTCTTCTTCTGATTATTGCTTTTTCCCCGGGACAGCCAAAAACTGTGACAACAGTTCTATCAGGGTACTGTTTTCTCACCGTTTCATAGAGCTTAGTAAAACTTAGTTCATTATGGGCGTAATCAACAATTACAACCTTATTCTGATCCTTGCTGATCAGTACCTCCATTCGCCCTTTTACGAAAGCCTTTTGTAATCCCTGGGCAATATATTCTTCTGGAATATTTAAAGACTGGGCAACAGCAATGGCCGCAAGAGCATTTTCAATATTAAATGCTCCGGGCATTTTCAGTTTGAACTCTCTGTCAAATAACTCTGTTCTTACTCTAAATGTAGAACCGAAACTACCAACTCTGTTGTCATATCCATATATGTCAGCAGCTTGTCCCATTCCAAAGGTAATTACCTTTTCGACTTGTTGGGCGGCCGACAACACTTGGGAAACATCATTAGAACCCAGATTCAGACAAGCAGTTTTACATTGAGCGAATAGTCTTAATTTCGAGGAAAAATAATCCGCATAGTCTTGATGCTCTACCGGACTAATATGGTCAGGTGAGATATTTAAAAATACACCAACAGCAAAATTAACACCAGAAACTCTGCCATATTTGAGGGCCTGACTAGAGACTTCTACAACCATGTATTGCAGGCCGCTTTCAACAGCATTATGAAAAGAAAGCTGTAAATCTAGAGATTCAGGGGTGGTTAAATGAGAGGCAGTTTTTCTCTTACCGTCAATAATTGAATCTGTTGTAATGAGGCCCGCTGCTGGCTTGCCGATGCTGCGCAAATACTCATCTAAAATGTATTTTATATAAACGGCAGTAGTGGTTTTGCCCTTGGTCCCGGTAACCCCAATAACCTTTAGCTTTTTCCAGGGATAATCATAATAGATGTTGGCCACTAGTGACAGTGTTTCCTGGATGTTGTTAACAATAATGCAGGGTATGTCCTTATGGTAATCTTTTTCGCTTATATAAGCTATGGCTCCTTTGTTAATGGCCTGGTCAAGATATTCCTCCTTGAAACCTAAACCCTTACAAACAAAAAGGGTATTAGCAGCTACATCATTAGAGTTATAGGAAACCTTGTGGATGATTTCCTTCTCCAAGTCTTGCGGATAATGTTCAGCCACTAATAAACCGCTTTCCTTAATTTTTCGAGCATATTCAGAAAATGGATGCTTTTGCATATTCTATCATCCTTTAGAAGGGAAAATTCTATTTTTCAAATTAAAGATATTTCTTCTCGTATCCCTAAATAATTTAATCCCTTTTTCCGCTATAAAGTAAATGAAAGGATTGAACACATAATCCAGCATACCGATAAATTCAGTATACTTACCCTTGAAACCAACCTTAAACTTGTATAGTCCTACCATGGGATTATCTTCATCAAGATTTCCGGGAACTCCTCTGAAATCATAAATATCACAGCCCGATTCAAGGGCCCACTTAATCATTTCCCATTGCAGGAGATAGTTAGGCATATGATTTCTTTTTTCGTTACTGCTGGCACCATATAGATACCAACATTTATTACCCCAAAGGATCGCAATTGTGCCGGCAATAGCTTGACCTTCATGATAAGCCAGAAAGAGCCTTACATGCTCAGACCCTAAGTAGTCATAGACTTGCTCGTAATAATCTTGATTTCTAGCAATAAAACCGTCTCTAATTGCCGTTTCCTCTATCAACTTGTGAAATATGGCAATATCATCTCTGCTGCCTATTTTACAAGTGACTCCTCTGCGATGAGCAAGGCGAATATTATATCTAGTTTTATGATGGAAATCCTTCATTAGGTCTTCCTCAGTCTTGTTTCTTAGGTCAAGTCTAAAGACGAACCTAGGCTGAATTCCATCATAGTTTCCTATTCCACGGCTTATGTTAAAGCCTAGTTTCTTAACTATTTCTTCAAATTTGCTATCGTCCACCTCTATATCTGGATCTACCTTCAAGACATAGCTCTTATATTTTTTGGCCACTTGTTTGGCCTTCTCCAAGAGCTCCTTTAAGGTTTGATAATCATGGGGATCACATACCGGTCCTCTGGGTGAATACATCATCGTATAATTCAAGACCGGCAGCTTTCTCATCAGTAAGCTCATGGAGCCTTTGATTTCTCCATTCTCGTCTTCAACCCAAATCACTTCGTGAGCCCAGTTGGACTTTAATTTAGCCCAGCCATAGGATTGCATGAAGTGACCTTTGGAATTTTTCTGTATAAACTTAGTATATTTCTGATCAAATTCAGTTGTATGGTTCTGCAAAACTTTAGTCCTCCTCTAAAATCCGTTAGACAGCAAGAATAACTTGTCTTAGGGTACTGCTATTAAACCCTTGGCTTGTTCCCCTGCTATACCAAGACAATCCATTATCGCCTGCTTAATTATTTGACAACCCTGCAGTAGCTCCTCGCTAGGTATGTTCAACGGGGGCATTAACTTCAACACTGTATCTCCCCGACCAACACGTTCGATAATCAAGCCCAGATCAAAACAGCGTTTTACCACATCAAGGGGCAAACTCTCCCCTTCACATTGAGAGAGATCGATTCCCCAAATCATACCTAACCCTCTAATTTGAATTCCCGGATTAATTGGGGCAATTTCTTCATTTAAAAAGGTTTCGATGAGTTTTGCTTTCACTTCTATTTCTATACTTAGCTTATTTCTCTTTCTGTATTCCAGAGCAGCTTGTCCAGCTACAAAAGCCAGCTGATTGCCCCTAAAAGTACCGGTGTGTTCTCCAGGCTGCCAGAGATCTAATTCCGGTTTCAACAGTAGTAACGAAAGTGGGAAACCATATCCACCAATAGATTTTGAAAGGACAACCATATCAGGTACAATACCTGCCCTTTCAAAAGAAAAATAAGTACCGGTCCGATCACAGCCAACCTGAATATCATCGCAAATCAAAAGGATATCTTCCCGGCGACAAATCTCAGCAAGTCGCTGTAGCCAATCAATAGGAGCTACATTGATGCCACCCTCAGCCTGTACTGTTTCCATGATAATAGCTGCTGGCTTTTCGATTCCCGAATGACCATCAGATAGTATCTTCTCTAGATAATCAAGACTATCAAAACCATCCAGAGTGTTATAGTAAGGAATAAAAGTAACATTATTCAAGGGTATTCCAGCACCTTGTCGATTAAAAGCATTACTAGTTACCGACAGGCTACCTAAGGTCATGCCATGGAATCCACCCATAAAAGAGAAAATACTCTGACGGTTTTTCACTTTTCTAGCCAACTTAAGGGCAGCCTCTACCGCATTAGTGCCAGTAGGACCTGTAAACTGCATCTTATAATCCAACTTACGGGGTTTTAGAATATATTCATTAAAGGATTCCATAAAGTCCTTTTTGGCCTGTGTATGCATATCCAAGCCATGCATGATTCCATCCCCGTTAATGTAATTAACTATCCGTTTCTTAATGAAATCATTGTTATGGCCATAGTTTAGTGCACCTGCACCAGCGAAAAAGTCAATGTATTCCTTTCCGGAGGACGCATATATTTTTGAGCCCTTGGACCTAGTAAATATATCTGGAAAAGACCTACAATACGAGCGGACATTCGATTCAATTTCATTAAAAATATCCATTTTATCCTCCCGGTAATTTAGTGTATTTGTAATAGTTAGAATTATTGTTTTATCTACGTTTTTTCAGGTTTATTGCTAGTTAGAATATATAATACTTGTGCAGCAAGTGTCAACTTCTTGAAGTTGGATTCAACCTTCTAAATGCTGGGCATCCTAGCTAAGTCTGTAACTATTTCTTCCATTTTAACCCCTCTGGAGCCTTTAATTAGTATTACGTCCCCTGGCTGAAGGGCTTTTTTTAAGTAAGACAAGGCTTCCTGGTTGTTTTGACAGAGACCTATGCCGCTTTCTGGAAAACCTGCTGTTATCGCACCCTCTGCAATATATCTAGCTAGCTTTCCAACTGTAAAAAGATAGTCAAGCTGTACATCCACAGCTTTTTTCCCTACTTCCAAATGACCTTGAACTTCAAAATCACCTAACTCATACATGTCTCCTAGGACTGCAATTTTCCGCCCTTTTCCGGCCACAGTCTGTAGCACTTCCAAGGCTGAAGCCATTGAAGCCGGATTAGCATTATAGGCATCATTAATCACCGTTAATTTTTGTTCCTCTAAGTGAATGATCTCCAGTCTCATAGGAGTCAACTGGATCTTACTTAAACCCCTTCTAATTTCTTCCCAGGATAAACCTAGTTGCCTGGCGATACCAACTGCAGACAAGGAATTAATAATATTATGTCTTCCCGGAATATTTAAGGTTATCGAGACCTCTTCTCCTTCAGTACAGATTTGGAAGGTATAACCATAGTTCCCTTTGTTCGTCCAAACCTCTCCCACCCATATATCAGCAGGAGCTGAACAAGCTACCCATTTCACCGGGCAGCGTAGCTCAGGGAGCCAAGGATTAAGCAGTGCTTCATCTTGCTTATTTAAAACCATTCCGCCTGTTGGGGAGACGTGCGGAAATAACTCGGCTTTAGCCTGGGCGATTCTTTCTTGAGAGCCTAATATCTCTTGATGGGAATGCCCAATATTAGTGATTATCCCATGGGTTGGTTTAGCTATTTCCCCTAACCTGTCTATTTCTCCTAATGCATCCATACCCATCTCCGTCACCATTGCCCAGTGCTTTTCTTCCAAAGAAAGCAAAGTCAAAGGCAGACCCAGCTCGTTATTATAATTTCCCTGGGTACTTAATACTTCGCCTTTTTCGCTTAAAATAGCAGTAAGCATATCCTTCGTCGTAGTCTTACCTGTACTGCCAGTTATGGCAATTAGCGGCCCTTGGAAAAAGCTCCGTTGTAACTCAGCAAGCTGCTGCAGGGCCTTTTCCACATCCGCTACAAGAAATAAAGGAAAATCCCCCTGTTGAAAATCAGGCGGAATATAACTGACTACTGCTGCAACAGCGCCTAATCGCTGCGCCTCTGATAGATAAGCATGTCCATCGGTCTTTTCCCCTTTGAAAGCAAAAAAAAGCTGCCCCGGCTTTAGGGTTCTGGTATCGATTGAAGCTCCACTTGGCTCAATTTGTTGATCTATATCTTCACCAATTGGCTCAGCCCGTAGGGCTTGAGCTATCTTATTTAGGGATAATTGATACAAGAGATTTTGCCTCCTTATTACAATAGATCAATAAAACATTCGACATCCTAGGCAATCTTCCTTGTGGTAACCATTGTCACGTCGAATTAATTCCTATTAGCTACACTTCTTTAATAATACCTCATTAGACGTAAATCTACTATCCATTTTAAATGATAGAACACTATCACTTTAATAAAAAGAAGAGTAAACAAACTATAGTTGTTCACTCTTCTGGTTCTACTTTATGTAGGATACTCTAAAGTGCCTCCATTTGTTCTTTTCCCTAGTAAAATTTCTTACTTTGCATATATTCCTGCACATGGTTTAAAGCTTCACCGAAGCGCTGGAAGTGGACGACCTCCCGTTCTCTTAAGAAACGAAGGACATCTGTAACTAAAGGATCATCAGAAAGATTAATCAGCCAATTATAAGTGGCTCTGGCCTTCTGCTCCGCAGCCATATTCTCAGTCAGATCAGCAATGGGGTCGCCCTTGGCCTGGATATAGGCAGCAGTCCACGGATTTCCAGTAGCATCAACATAGAATAAAGCTCGATCGTGATCAGCATAATGACCAGCCATTTCCGCTGCCTTCATCTGTTCTATGGTTGCATCCTTAGTAAGTTTATGAACCAATGTTCCAACTATCTCCAAGTGGGCCAGTTCCTCGGTGCCTATATCGTTCAATAACGCCTTTGTCCTCTCAGTAGGCATTGAATACCTTTGATTCAGATAACGTAAAGATGCTGCCAATTCACCGTCCGGCCCGCCATATTGGGTAATAATCCATTTGGCTAAGCGTGGGTTAGGGCCGGAGACACGAACAGGATATTGTAATTTTTTCTCGTAAATCCACATACTTTAGCTCTGCCTCCTCTCTATATTTCCCACGGCCAGGGCTGTTCTGCCCAGAGCCAGGTGTTACCTTTATTCGGGGAATGCCCGAAGCCCATATGGGGTCCGCATTCGCGGTTATACTGCTCAGTTACCTTCGCAATTTCTTCAGTTACACGGTTATATTCCCTAATTGCTCTGCTGTCATTAGGATGAGTATCCAGGTAGAGATTAAGCTCCACAGCGATAAACTCCAGTTCTTGTAAACTCCTGAGCAATTTATGACATTCATTACTCTTCGTCACAAGAACCACCTCCTTTATGACAATGAGGACTCAGTCTGCATGGACTAGGTCCCTCACAAGGGCCATATTTCCCTTGAGGTTGGAGCAATTCAGGGAACATAGTGCCTTTTTCTAAAGCCACTTCTTGGCTAAAAGATGTAGCATTGAACTGCCAGGGTACATAAGCATGGGCTAAGACGGGTCTGACCTCATATCCTGGTAATACCGGAACGACGGGATCAGGCTTAGGGAAAGAAAAATGTGGCTGATAGGGAGGGTTAGAAGGTAGCGGAACAAGCGATTCAAATGGTTTAAGCTGTTCAAAAGGCGGGATCGGACAATAAGGGGGTGTATCACAAAATGGCGGCATCTGGTCAAAAGGTGGTCCTTGATACGGTGGTGTCTCAAAAGGTAACGACGGCGCAATCGGTCCCGAAAATGGAGCATCTGGCGCTGGCGCAGTTGGTCCTGAAAATGGAGCACCTGACGGTAGCTGTGCCGGAGGACCTTTGGGCGGATATTTGTTACCACTTATTTCTTCGGCAGTTTCATCCCTTGATACTGTATTTGTCCGTTCTTCATTTTTTACATCTTCATTTAATACCTTATTAATTGAGAAGTTATTGTTCGAAGAACCCAAGGGATCAGGATATACTTTAAAAGTATAGTTACTCAATAGGGTGACCTCCTTGTACGAGATTCTAATCTATTGTATGAATTATCCCGGCTAGCTGTCCCAAAAATAAATAACGGGTTAATTCCCCGTTATCTTTAACTCGCATAATTCAATCAGTATCTGTTTAACTATTTACATTGAAAAGTGTATTAACTTATTTCGCAACACGTATTTTTGTGAATGGGTCCTCTTCCGGAGTATACTTAGTAACACTGGTGCGTAGTTTTAAATCAAACCAATCCCTCTCAGCATTCCATATACGCAATCCGAATCCCGTATAAGAACGACCACCTAGATGTATTCGTAGTCCATCATAAAGCCCTTTCTCATTCTTACCCAAAAATTCCCTGTAATCATATCGTAACCCTATCTCACAACTACCAAAACGATAATAACCTCCATAAACATCAAAAGTAGTATCTTTACGTACTCTGTATCCATTCCACCAGCGGTAATTTGGATCAGGATCCGGCACCTCACCCATTCTCCATATAGAGACTTCCTTCTTGTTCCCATCCCATACAACAGAGAATTCCCTAGGTTCAACAACCCATTTTACAGGCAGATATACCCTCTCATTTCGTAATATTGGAGCATCATCTATATATAATACTTCAGTCGTTGAATATATCACTCTCTTTTCTCCAACCTTGTAGAGATAAGTTCTATTATAGGGATGTCTATCATCAGGATATGTTATTCTGACTATTTTATACTTAGCTATATAATCTATACTTTGATACTCTTCACCAATTGCATCCAAAACATATCTTAATGGAAGATATACCCGTCCATTCTCAATAATTGGTTGAACATCCATTTGCTTTATTTCACCGTACGAAACATATTCATAACTGCCCAGTTTAAAGATAGCAACAGGTTCATAAGGAGCAGCCAGAGCTTCAGTATTTCCAACCGTCAATAAAAGAAGCATCATACCCATAATAACAATAATTCGCTGTATTATGCTCATGCCTTTACACACTCCTATCTAATCACATTCCCAAATAATTCTCATTTATTTTATTTCGATACAGGAATTGGTTTTCCTTGAAATTATTAAATAAATTGTTATTCCAGGAAGTTGTTCTGTTAGTAATGAACTATTACTCAATTATGTGGTTGATGTGTAGAAGTAAAAAAAGAGCAAACAAAACGAAATTTGTTCACTCTTCTGTCCAACTTTAAGGGTCACTCTAATACTTCCCCGCTACTCGCAACATTCAGTTCTTAAGATAATATCTACATTGTCCTCACAAAATCAGCTAATGATTCTAATTGAGCCGTTAACTCCTCCATGGAAGCTGCAATCTCTTGAGTAGAAGAGGATTGTTCCTCACTTACTGCACTGGTCTCTTGAGTTTGCTCATTAATCGAATCTATGGAACTGGCAATCTTATTCAGAATATCCTTAACTTCCTTGGCGGAGGCATTACTCTGTTCAGACAAACGCCTAATCTCTTCCGCCACCACAGCAAAGCCCCGACCATACTCACCGGCTCTAGCTGCTTCTATTGCTGCATTTATACCCAACATTTTGGTTTGATCAGCAATCTCCCGAATCATTTGAATTATCTCGTCTGTCTTCTTCACGTTATCCTTAGTTGCATATGTAGCAGCGGAGAGCTTCTCACCCACTTTGGCTAGGTTTTGGGCTCCCGAGGAAATATCCTGCACACTATTATTTACCTGCTCAAAGGCTGTAGTAAATTGCTCAATAATCTCCTGTAGTCTTAACTCGTTATCAACATTTACAACCGCAGCAACACCGCCGATAACATTGTCTGCTTCATCGAAGATTGGGACGGCAATGGATTTATATGGATTACCCCAAATCTCTTTATCTAGGACTGTTACTACTTTCTCACGCTTTTTTAGAGCCTGATCCATAGCACTACCTTCTTTAATAGGATCTCCCGTTTTAATACCTAGATCGATTTCTTCTCCTTTTTCGTATATTAGGTAAGATTGTTTGTCGGCTACTGCCATAGAAATATCCCGGGGATACACATTCTTAATATGAGGTACGGCGGTTACAAAAGCCTCTAATAAATCATAGCCAACTAGTTTCATTACGCATCCCCTCCATAGAGTTCATTTGGATAATTAGTTCCTGAATTGGTATAACATGATAAATATTCGACATTTATCAACTTATTCCTGCCTCATGGGTTCAATTAGCATTGTTCATTAGAATCTTTTTGGCGCATCTCAGCAATGGCCGCTACTGCCAGTTCATCACACCGATTATTGTATTTATTATCAGCGTGACCTTTAACCTTTTCCCAAATAATATCATGAATACTGCTTAATTCCAATAGTTTTTCCCATAAATCGCGATTTTCTACTGGCTCCTTTCGACTATTTATCCAGCCATTCATCTGCCACTTTGTCAGCCAGCCATTATTAAAAGCATTAACTAGATAAGCACTGTCACAA
>JAPXME010000003.1:1349-27203 GCA_033809185.1 Clostridiaceae bacterium | reverse complement strand
GTAATATTCCCCCCTATCAATGATTTGAGTTAGCTAGCCTTGGACAGGACCCCATTTAACAACACCTGCGCCCCAAGTCCAACCGCCCCCCGCTGAAACAAGGACAACAACCGTACCATCCTTTATTAGACCTCTTTGCAATCCTTCCACCATTGATATTGTCACATCGTTCTGACCCACATGACCATAGTCTTCCAAGAGGAAGGACTGATCCTCTCTAAGCCCTAATTCGCTAAGTATAGCCATATGTCCGCTGCGTTTAATCTTAACCATAGCCAGATATCCAATATCCTTCCGGGTATAGCCACTTAACTCCAAAGCTTGATCAATGCAATAATACCAGTTTTTCATGGTTACATTATTCAGACGGGTTTTGAAGTCTTTGGGATCGCCAACTATATGCAACCAATACTCATTAACGTCTTCTGGTTCCATAGGCCACTTGGCCGTTCCTGCTACAGGCACAACGAAATCTTCAGAAAAAGATCCGTCTGTTACACCAGCGGAAGACAGAACTTCATTTCTCCCCAAGTTCTTTTGAAGTACTACTGCCGACCCACCAGCACCTATATCAAATAAGAAGGCTAAATCTTTATACTCATGGTTTACCAAATCACAGTTTCTATAGCCACTTACTAATAGTACCGTGTTAATATTCTTATTGGCTAAGGCTAATGATTTCCCAATTTCCAAACCTACTACCCTAGAGCCGCACATAGATTCCATATCAAGGCCCCAAGCTCTTGTAGCACCAATTTCATGACATACCTTGGCAAAGGCCAACCAACAAGGATGATCTTTATGCTGAGCACCGTCCCAGATTACTACGTCGATATCTTTAGGATCAATCCCGGCATCCTTTATTGCCGCTTTTGCCGCTTGAATACCCATATAGCTGGTAGTATCTTGGGGACCCGGCATGGGTTTTCTGGTAAAACCAATCTTCTCTTTTACTGCCTCAACAGGCATACCAGATATTTCGGCTACCTTTTCAGCACTCCACCAATACTGCTCTTCAGGGAAATACAAACCCATTCCTGCAACACCAACATGTTCTCGCATATAATCTCCTCCTTTACTCATTTTTGATACTGATTCCTGTACTTTAAATATTAAAGAAAATAGTTGCTACAGAGTTACACCGCCACCTACTTCAATGGCTACCCCAGTGATATAAGAAGCTTCGTCAGAAGCCAGAAAAGCGTAAGTGTTAGCTATTTCATCCGGTTTACCCAACCTGCCAAGGGGAACTTTAGCTATCATTCCGTCAATTACCTTTTTGGGCATTGGCGTTAAAATAGGTGTATCAATAAATCCTGGGCATACCGCTACCGCTCTGATACCTTTACGACCTAACTCCTTGGCCCAAGTCTTGACCATACCGATAACCGCCCATTTTGTGGCCGCATAGTTTGTCTGCCCGTAATTACCATATAGACCGACAATAGATGAAGCATTGATAATAACTCCGGACCCTTGGGCAATCATAATGTCAACTACTCCCTTGGCACAGTTATAGACACCTTTTAAATTAATATCAATAACCCTATTAAACTGCTCATCAGTCATCTTAGCCAAGCTAGCATCCATAATTATTCCGGCATTATTGATTAAGACATCGATCCGCCCATATTTGTCTGTTGTTGCCTTAACCATCTCAGCCACATTATTTTTATCGGTTACATCAACTTTAAGGGCTATAGCTTCGCCTCCCTTGGCTTTTATATTATCTACAACTGTGTTTCCGGCAGACAAATCAATATCTGCTACAACTACTTTTGCCCCTTCAGCAGCAAATTTGTAGCTAGTTGCTTCTCCAATCCCTTTGGCTCCACCAGTGATGATGCAGACCTTATCTTTTAATCTCATGTCTTCTACCTCCGCTTAATTTGGATAATTAAAAATACTCTGAAGTTTAAAAGGAGTAAATTTCCTGTCCTGACTGATCCCTTTCGGCTAATCTAACTTCCTGCCCGATTGTTATCTCCATACCAGGCCTGTATCCTTTAATAAATGCGGCAAATCTGCCTTCTGTCTCGTTTTCCAATAAAGCCACAACATAGGGCACTTTATCGGCAAATGCTTCTGCCGCTGAATTGATAATGGAATAGGTGTAGATCCGTGCTTTCTTGCTCATAGCTATTCCCCCCTAAAAATATTTACAGTGCAAGTGGCCGCAGTACCCCCAATATTATGAGTAAGGCCAATATCCGCTTTCTTAACTTGTCTTGGTCCTGCATCCCCTCGTAACTGAGTAATAATCTCATAGATTTGACTGATCCCAGTGGCCCCGATAGGATGTCCTTTAGCCTTTAAGCCGCCGCTAGTATTGATAGGGATACTACCATCAAGATTAATTTTTCCTTCAGCGACAGCATCTCCACCTTGGCCTTTGGGGAAGAAACCAAGATCCTCGATATTAATAATCTGCGTGATAGTAAAGCAATCATGGACCTCAGCCAGATCAATATCACTAGCCTTCAACCCTGCCATCTTATAAGCCTGTTCCGCTGCCATTTGAGTTGCAGCAAAGCTAGTTAGGCTTTTTTTCGTAGCTGCCGTAAGAGTATCACCACCATGTCCTACCCCTACAACTTCGATCAATCTTTTTTTACTGATAGTTTTAGCTATACTAGCTTCTGCTAAGACTAGAAAAGCCGCTCCATCAGTAACCAACGAGCAATCATATACAGTAAGAGGAGAAGCAACAGGGAATCCATTTTTAACCTGTTCGACTGTAATAGCCTTTTGCATTTGAGCATCTGGATTTAAGAGAGCATTATTGTGATTATTAACAGCACATAAAGCCATTTCTTCCCGAACATCTCTGTATTCGTAAAAATAGCGGTTGGCGACCATGGCAAATATTGAAGGGAAAGTTACACCTACACTGGCCTCCAATTCATAGTCGGACGCACTAGCTATACCGGTTGTAACTATTTCTGTAGGCTGATGAGTCATTTTCTCCACTCCGCCAACCAAAACAACATCGCACAATCCTGAAGCAATAGCCATCCAGCCTTGCCTGAAGGCCAAGCTACCCGAAGCACAGGCACCTTCTGTTCTAATCGCAGGGATTTTTTCTAACCCTAAAACCTCTGTAACCATTGGGCCAATATGACTTTGATAAGCCAAATACGAACTGTTAAAGTTCCCCACAAACACAGATTGAATTCGTTCCCTTTCGATACCTGCATCAGCAATAGCCTTAGAACCGGCTTCTTGAACCAGATCTCTTAAGGATTTATAAGGATGCTTACCCATTTTGGTCTCACCGATTCCAAGCACAGCAACCCTACGCATTTAATCACCTGCTTCTTTTTAGATTTGCCCTAAATTTAAGTGCAACTAAGGCTCATTTCAACTAAGGCTAGTTTAAGGTTAATTATAAAAAACAAAGTTGCCTCAAAGTTACAAATAGGCACTATCAACAAAAAACGACCATCTCCTAAAATAGACGGTCGCGTACTTATTCAAACGAATTTACTCATATGACTTAAGGCAGCCTTCTCTAATCGGGAAACCTGGGCTTGGGAGATCCCGATTTCTTCTGCTACTTCCATCTGAGTTTTACCTTCAAAGAAACGCAAAGCCAAGATATGACGTTCACGATCATTTAGCTTTTGCATAGCTTCATTAATAGCGATGGTTTCCAACCAATTACCATCCTTATTCTTTTCATCCCCAATCTGGTCCATCACATAGATAGGATCCCCTCCATCGTGGTAGATGGGCTCAAAAAGAGATATTGGCTCCTGAATAGCATCTAAAGCAAAAACCACTTCTTCCCTAGGAATCTGTAACTCCTCAGCAATCTCAGCTACGGTGGGCTCACGAGAATTACGATACATCAGCTTATCCCTAACCTGTAGCGCCTTGTAGGCAATATCCCGTAGAGAACGGCTAACTCTGATAGGATTATTATCGCGTAAGTAACGACGTATCTCACCTATGATCATCGGTACTGCATAAGTAGAAAATTTTACATTCTGGGCAAGGTCAAAATTATCTATCGCTTTCATCAAGCCGATACAGCCAACTTGAAAAAGATCATCTACATATTCTCCACGATTAGTAAATCGTTGAATAACACTAAGGACTAAACGCAAATTACCACTGATTAATTCTTCCCGAGCCGAAAGATCCCCAGCCTGCATCTGGGCAAAAAGTTTACGCATTACTGAATTTTTCAAGACCGGCAACTTAGAAGTATTGACCCCACATATCTCTACCTTATTTCTGATCATAGCCATCCCCCAGAATTTTGTGCATAAGTTCCTTCGCTGGTTTCATTATTGCCGTGGCCGATTATAAATATACTGTTTAAAAACCGGCCATCTTGGTAACAAGCGCCCTCTGGGGAAAATAGAATAATTATGAAAATGAAGACTAAAAAAAGCTCAAAAACCCTGGCCATAAAGTCAGTGTTTTTTGAGCTTAATAATATTTTAGAATAGATATTCTCTACTCATATATTCGCTTCTCTACTCAATATATTCGCAACCTGGATCTGCTTCGAAGATTCATTTTTAGTTGATCTGTATTTCCATACAAACCTCATCACAATTAGGAAATTTGGGGCAATTAATACAATCACGCCAGACCTTTTGAGGTAAGTTATCCTTACTGATTACTCTAAAGCCACACTTAGCAAAGAAATCAGGCTGGTAGGTCAAAGCAAAGACCTTGGGAATTCCCAGTTCCTTGGCTTCCTGCAAACAATATTCTACGATTCCTCGGCCTATTCCCCGACGAGTCTGGTCTTCCTCAACAGCCAAGGCTCTTATCTCTGCCAGATCAGCCCAGAGTATATGTAAGGCTCCTGTGCCCACTACCTTATCGTCTATTTCGATAATTACAAAATCCCTGATATATTCATAAATAAGGCTTCGAGGTCGGGAAAGCATTTCTCCTTTATCTGCATAATTATTCACTAATCTGTAAATATTCTCAACATCAGATAGTCTAGCCTTGCGAATGTGCATTAGCGTCACCCCATGAAATATTTAATCTATCATAGCAAAACATTCGCAATATTACAATCTGTTTTTTTGTATAACTATTCTATTCGTTGAATTTCCTTACGTAACCTTTTGATAATCCGTTTTTCTAAGCGGGAAATATAGGATTGGGATATTCCTAAGATATCCGCCACTTCTTTTTGGGTCTTCTCTTGCCCTCCCTTGAGGCCGAACCGCAAATCCATGATTTTTCTTTCCCGGCTGGAAAGCTTGTTCATGGCCATAATTAGTAGTTTTTTATCTACTTTTTCTTCTAAGGCCTTATAGATAATGTCATAATCGGTTCCCATCACATCTGAAAGCAACAATTCATTGCCGTCTAGATCGATATTCAAAGGCTCATCAAAAGAAACCTCCGAGCGGGTTTTGTTATTTCTTCTTAAATGCATTAGAATCTCATTCTCAATACATCTGGAAGCGTAAGTAGCTAGTTTAATCTTTTTCGAAGGGTCGAAGGTATTAACAGCCTTGATCAAGCCGATAGTGCCTATTGATACTAAATCTTCAATGCCAACTCCCGTATTTTCGAATTTCCGCGCTATATAGACTACAAGCCGCAAATTACGTTCGATAAGAGTTCCTTTAACAGTATTATCCCCTTCCTCTAATCGTTGTAGTAGTAGGTTCTCCTCATCGTTAGTAAGGGGCGGCGGTAAGGCCTCACTGCTGCCTACATAATGGACATCTTCTGCTAGGGGAAGAATGCTTAATACTTTCCCCAAAAACCTCTTTAGACGAAACTGAAAAGTAATAATCTGCTTCTGAAGCAGCATAACAAGCCTCCCTTCTAAAACTCCTCTAACAAAACCATTGGTGGTGTAAGGGCTCGATACTTACCTTCACTATTCAATGGTCTCTCACTTAAGCCTAAGACAATATCCTGATAACGGAAGGTGCCGTTAGGATTGGTTATTTCTATCCAATCAGGTCGAATCCCTAACATAATACCGTTTTGCTTTCCTACTGAATTAAAAGGTATTAACGATAAGCGCTCCAACCATTCCTTTTCTACAACTGACGCTAATCCCGTTAGCAAATGGCCGCCTCGGGCAGCCTGAAGCAAGTTATTAGGCAAATTATCTTCTAATAACGCCGCTTCCACAACCACTACCAGAGAATTAGTCAATGGCTCTCTCAATTGGTTCCCGGTATCCATAAGGGCAGTCGTTTCTACTTGATTATTGTGCAAGGAAATCTTCAAAGTACAAAAATAATCTTGTTGCAATCTGCGTTTCCGTAAAAAGGCCAGACCACCCCAACCAATGATTACAACTACAACTAAAGCAAAGACCAGCATACCGTAGGGTATATTACCTTTGAATGTTCCGGCCATATCGATTAGCTGAATCAATAGAGGAGCGTCATCCAAAATATAAGTAGCCGCAATCACGGCTCCACCCATGGCAAAAGAAATCAAATAAAAATTCAGGACAATTAGAAAAAAAGAACGGAGCTTCAAAGGATAGTATGTAGCCGCAATCATGAGCAAAGAAAAACCGATTTTGCTAGGCCAAGAATGAATAATATTACCCGCTGGGACAAAAACCAGCAAGGAATAGAATGCTCCCAATAATGCGCCTAAGAAAAGTCGCCACTTCTTAGAGATACAACCGACTAAACGACCGGCAGCCCATAGAATCAATAGATCTATAAAAAAATTGGTGGCAAGCATCACATCAATATAAACTTTTGTCACTGCCCCGGCATAATTCACCGGTTATTCACCTACCAACAAGACGCCAATTCCGTCCCTATTATACACCAGTCTTTTCCAAATATTGTGTCATAATCTGCGATCACCGTTGGATTATTTTAGAACAATAAAAAACAAGTGATTTCTTTCGGTATGAGTTTAGACATTTCCAAGGGAGGAACCGGTACCACCTTTCTTGTTATTCTTCATTACGACAGGACAAAAGGAAAAAAGCCTCTTGCTTATAGCAAAAGGCTTATAATTTGAGTTTTCATATTATTTACTTCTTACGTAAGAAAGGAGGAATATATAATTCATCGGCATTAAAGGGCTCAACATCGATTTTGATATCAGGTCCTTTAGAGCCTTTCTGATCGAAACCAGTGGCAATCACAGTAACCCTAATTTCATCATCTAGGCTTTCATCAATAACAGCTCCGAAGATAATATTGGCATCCTCAGCTGCGGCTTCTTGGATAATCCCTGCAGCTTCATTGACCTCAAAAAGCCCCAGGTTGCTACCACCAGTGATATTTAAGAGAACACCCTTGGCCCCTTCAATTGAGGTCTCTAAGAGAGGACTAGAGATAGCTGAGCGTGCTGCTACAGTAGCTCTATTCTCCCCTGATGCAGTTCCGATACCCATTAATGCAGAACCAGTTTCGTACATAATCGTCTTCACATCAGCAAAATCCAGATTGATTAGACCTGGTACAGCAATTAAGTCAGAGATACCCTGCACACCTTGGCGCAGAACATCATCAGCAATCCGGAAAGCGTCATTAATAGAAGTGTTTTTATCTACTACTTCCAACAGTTTTTCATTAGGTATTACAATCAAGGTATCCACTTGCTCTTTTAAGTTAGCAATACCAGATTCAGCCTGAGTAGAACGCTTCCTACCTTCAAAAGTAAAAGGCTTGGTTACAACCCCTACAGTTAGGGCTCCCACTTCTTTGGCGATCTGAGCAACTATAGGAGCAGCACCTGTTCCAGTTCCACCGCCCATACCTGCCGTAACAAAGACCATGTCAGCACCCTTGAGGTGAGCTATGATCTCTTCCCGGCTCTCTTCAGCGGCTTTGGCTCCAATCTCCGGATTGGCTCCCGCCCCAAGACCCCGTGTTAACTTAGTCCCGATCTGAATCTTTTGCTCGGCTTTAGAATAATGTAAAGCTTGAGCATCTGTATTAACTGCAATAAAATCAACGCCTTTAAGGCTGCTATCAATCATTCTGTTAACAGCGTTACTACCGCCACCACCAACACCAATAACCTTAATTTGGGCTGCGCTCTGTGAATTTTTTTCGAATTCTAGCATATATGTACTTTCCTCCTTCTCCATCTCCATCTACAGTAGAAAATCATCAGAAATATCAAGCCATCATTTCACTGTCAGTCTGTCGAAGTTTGCTTATATTACTTCGTCTCTTATTAGTTCGTCAGCAAATCTAAATTCTTATTCCACAATGGATTGTCTTTTCCCTTTTTTTCAACAAATAATTTGCGAAGTTCATCATTCTTTACGTTTTATTACCGGTGATGTGTCATAGCGTAGATCAACATATTCTACTGTGTCACTATTAATGATCGCTCCATTCTCCATTAAGAGGCTTTGCATCAGGCCGATTTTTCGTTCCAAGTCACGGGGCTCTCCAAAACGCACTTCTACTCCTTGTACAGTTTTTAATGTGAGAGACAAGGAGGAAGGAGCCATGATCTCCGCTACATTTTCTAAGAATTTTGGATCCAGCATGGTTGTCAGTTTTAACGCCGCATTCAAACCATCAGTAGCAAAACTTGCTCCTGGTCTGGCATCTGCATCTACATCAACCCCACTTATTAATGGGAGCTGGAAATCTTTTAGAGCCTGTACCTTCTCTAAATAAACGGCCTCAAGATCTACAACGATAAAGCCATTCTGCCCTACTACAAGAGCTGCCGGCTGACGTTCGGTAATTGTAAAAACAAGAGTTGATGGTAAGACCCGTCGCGCCTCCACTGTTTTTACCTTGGGGCACATATTTATTCTATTAACAGCCGTAACAGCATCCAGCTGAAAAATATTCTCGCCTAATTCCAGTCCGCTATATTCAATGATTTCTAACGGTTTCAAGGATATATTACCTGCCACCTCAATATTTTGCAAGGAAAAGTAGGGTGAATTAATAAAAAAATAAGCTGCTAACAAGGTACAACATAATAAAAAAAGCC
Source organism: Clostridiaceae bacterium (assembly GCA_033809185.1). Taxonomy (GTDB): domain Bacteria; phylum Bacillota; class Peptococcia; order DRI-13; family JAPXME01; genus JAPXME01. Next base: position 18,275 of record JAPXME010000003.1, on the reverse strand, counting down.
ACAGTCCGAATACTGGTGCTGCACTTCTTCTCTTTCGTGGTCTGATCCTTCTCACTTTTGCTTGCGGGACAACTTCCTCACGCACATTTTTTTCCCCCAAAAAAATATACCTAATATTACTAATTTATTATAACATAAAGCCTCTGCCTGTCCAAGATAACATTAAAAAGAGAGAAAGGTAAATTCTACCTCTCTTTGACGCCATTAACTCGTAGAATTTGGGCTCCTAGGCCGCGTAATTTTTGCTCAAAGTTTTCATAGCCCCTATCAATATGATAAATATTAGCTACTACAGTTGCCCCTTCAGCTACTAAACCAGCAATAACCAAGGCCGAGCCAGCCCTTAAGTCCGATGTCTCCACGTAAGCTCCACTAAGTTTTTTCACGCCTTTAACAATGCACACTCTACCCTCTACCCTGATATCAGCACCCATTCGTCGCAACTCATCTACGTGTTTGAAGCGGTTTTCAAAGATAGTTTCTGTGATAATACTGGTTCCTTCAGAAACAGCCATTAAGACCATGACTTGCGCCTGCATATCAGTGGGGAAACCGGGGAATGGCATAGTTTTGAAATCAATAGCCTTAGTTCTTTGCCTACCAATCACTCTCAGACCGTTATCGTTTTGATAAATTTCAACTCCAGTTTCTCTAATCTTGGCTATGACAGCCTCCAAATGTTCAGGAATAACGTTTTCGATAAAAACATCACTTTGACAAATGGCTGCTACGGTCAAAAAAGTACCAGCTTCAATCCGATCTGGGATTATTGTATGTTCCACAGAGCCTAATTCACGAACTCCCTCTATCCGAATGATATCAGTCCCTGCCCCTACGATTCTTGCTCCCATACTGTTTAAGAAATTCTGTAGGTCTACTATTTCAGGCTCCCTGGCTGCATTACGTAGTATAGTAGTTCCTTTAGCCAATACTGCCGCCATCATAATATTCTCCGTAGCCCCCACACTAGGAAAATCCAAACAAATATCTGCTCCCTCAAGTTTGGAGCTCTTACACTCAATATAGCCATGTCTTTCAGTAATATTGGCTCCTAAAGTTTTCATGCCCCGCAAGTGTTGGTCCATCGGACGGGAACCGATAGAACAGCCTCCTGGATAGGCAATTTTCACATGGCCGAAACGTGAAAGCAGAGGACCCATCACTAGATTAGAAGCCCTCATCAACCTGGTAAGACGGTCGGAGACTTCCAAGGAAGATACCTTTGAAGCATCGACAACCATGGTATTACCGACAAACTCCACTTTCGCTCCTAGACATTCCAAAACTTCTTTCATGACAAAAACGTCACTTAGTCTAGGAACATCATGAATGGTACAAACCCCTTTTGATAGCAGACAGGCGGGTAAGATGGTCAGGACTGAATTCTTGCCTCCGCTTAAGCGGACTGTCCCAGACAATCTATTCCCGCCTACTATGACGTACTTTTCCAACAACTGTCACCTCCCGTTGTTGTCAAATCCCAGCTTCACAATCTCCAATTCCAGGAGAATACCAAATTTTTGTAATATTAATGCTTGCACCTCCTCAATTAGATTTAGAACATCCTCGGCAGTTGCTCCGCCTAAATTGACAATAAAATTAGCGTGCTTAGTTGATATTTGGGCACGACCTTTGGTCAGCCCTTTAGCTCCTGCCGCCTCAATTAAGCGCCCGGCTGCATCTCCCTTTGGGTTTTTAAATACGCTGCCAGCGTTGGGATATTGCCAAGGCTGCTTTTCTTTCCTACCGGCCAAATTTTTGACCATTTGTTCTTTGATAGCCTCCGCCTTATCGGGTTTAAGGCTCATCTTAACTTCAGTTAACAATAACCCTGAATTCTGGAGAGCAGAGCTGCGATAAGCAAATTTTAGCTGTTCCGAAGGCAACTCCTTGATTTCCCCTTTGGCTGTCACAACTTTTACTGCAGTAACTACATCGGCCATCTCACCACCGTGAGCTCCTGCATTCATTAAGACTGCCCCACCCAATGTTCCCGGGATACCGGCGGCAAATTCCAAGCCTGCCAGCCCTTGTTGAGCTGCTAACTGAGCCAATTTCGGCAAACTATAACCGGCACCGACTTCTACACTTTGCTCCTGCCAATGAATTTGCTGCATCTGTTTAGTGTGAATGATTAACCCGGCTACACCCCAATCCGACACAAGAACATTAGAGCCACCACCTAAGACTACTACCGGTATATCATATTCTTGTGCCAAGCTTACGGCTACAGCACATTCCTGGGTATTTATCGGTTGAAAAAAATATTCTGCATTTCCACCAATCTTCCAAGTTGTATAAGGAGCCAAATTCTCTTCTTGGCGGACCCGGCCAGGGAATTGGGCTGATATTTTTTCGTAAAAATCCCCCACAACCATCTTCATCACCCATCAAGCCTTATTATTCAGTCTGCGATAAAGATCTTGCCCTACAGTCCAGATATTGCCTGCTCCCAGAGTTATTATCAAATCTCCCGATTGGCATATTCCCGCCAATTTTTCCACAATATCTACTCTTTCTTTGATGTACTCCACTGGTTGATTAGTCTGTTCTTTGACCTCTCTGACTATCAGCTCGGCATCAATGCCGGGAATAGGCTTCTCACCTGCTGCATATATCTCATTGACAAAAAGCAGATCTGCATCTTGGAAAGCAGAACCAAACTCCTTAGAAAGAAATTTAGTCCGTGTATAACGATGGGGTTGAAAGGCTGCTATGATTCTGTTAGGCTTCATAGTTTTAGCAGCTGCTAAGGTTGCCTTAAGTTCAGTAGGATGATGAGCATAATCATCATAGATCTGAATTCCATTTATCTCTCCTATTTTTTGAAAACGACGTTGTACGCCATTAAAATGTTGCATAGCTTCGGCAATCTGCGAATAGCTGATTCCCACCTGATGACAAACAGCCACCGCTGCTAGAGCGTTTTGCAAATTATGTTTTCCGGGCACTGATAAAGTCAGTTCTCCCAATAATTCCTCCTGGTAACAGACTTCACATTTGACACCATCTTGGTTCAAATTAAGATTTCTCACCGTATAATCAGCGGCACTCTCAATACCATAAGTAATAATTTTTGAGCAGCTAATCTCGGGGAGTATCTTTTGGATAGTGGGATTATCTAGACATAATACAACCGTGCCATCTTGGTGAGTAAGGGCGATAAACTCTCGGAAGGCTTTCTCAATATTCTCCTTAGAGCCATAATGCTCCATATGGTCATCTTCGATATTAGTTACTACTGATACATAAGGATGGAGCTTTAGAAAAGAACCGTCAGACTCATCTGCCTCCGCCACCAAATATTGGCCTTGACCCAGCTTGGCATTACCGCCAAAATCAGTCAATTCACCTCCAACTATTACTGTTGGGTCCCAGCCATTTTTCTCTAGGATTAAGGAGATCATCGAAGTTGTCGTGGTCTTCCCATGGGCACCGGCTACGGCAATTCCCTTTTGTCGCAGCATCAACCGTCCTAGTATATCCGCCCGATGATAGATTGGCAGACCTATTCTTTTGGCTTTAAGCACTTCCGGATTGTCTTCAGGGATAGCCGATGATACTACTAAAGCATCTACTCCTTCCTGAAGATTCGACTCCCCATGTCCTTCATAAATTGTAATTCCAAGCTTAGCCAGCCTTTGAGTGGATTCAGAAGTATGCAAATCCGATCCTGATACCGTATACCCCAATTGCCTTATAACTCGAGCAATCCCACTCATTCCTGCTCCGCCTATACCAACGAAGTAATAGTGCTGTATCTCTTTCATCCGTAACTATCTCCTTCCGTGCTTCCTCCCTAAAGCTGCTCAAATAGCACCCACTCCGTAATGTACTATATATGCAACCTCAACCTCAGGTGTTACAGGGAACAAGCTGCTGAATTCAACTGGTTGTCCACTTAATAATTTAATAATAATTAAGTTAATTTTCCATTGACAGATCTATGTAAATCAATCACAAATTTACTGATTTATTACTTTCCGCACAACCTTTAAAATCTTCTCGACTGCATCAGGTTTTCCTGCCTGCAGACTACAACTGGCCATTTCCCGGAGTTTTTCTTTGTCCGTAATAATTTCCATCAGCTGCTCAGCCAACAAACTTTCCTTATCCCTAAGATCCTTATCGAGAATTACCTTAGCCGCACCCCGTTTTTCTAAGGATCTAGCATTATATTCTTGGTGATTTTCTGTAGCATAAGGATAGGGAACTAGGATTCCGGGGAGACCCTTCGCGGTAATCTCCGCCAAAAATGTTGCTCCAGCCCGGCCTATACATAAATCAGCACAGGCTAAGGCATATTCCATTTCGTGCAAATATGGTTTGATAATAATATTGACATAATCTTCTTCTTCTAGTCCTGCCTGAGCCAATTCCCTTTGAACTTCAGCTAGTCCTTCCTGCCCAGTCAGATGAATAATCGAAAAGGGAAAGTTTAGTTCCTTGGCCCTTTTATATACTACAATCATAGCGGAATTAAGGCTTCTGGCGCCACGAGAACCACCGGAAACTAGTAACACCGGTTTATCTCCAGCTAAACCAAAAAAGTTCAAGGCCTCTTCCCGACTAACGGCAAGAATACGCGGCCTTATAGGCAAACCTGTTACTCTGATCCTAGCTTGTACTGCCGCCGGAAAATGGGCTGCTGCTTCTGGAAAAGTTATCAGCAGATAATCAACTTTACGGGAGAGAAATTTATTAGTTATACCCGGTAAAGCATTTTGTTCGTGAAGTATGGTGGGGATTTTTCGTCTGCTAGCGGCCCAAACTACTGGCAAGCAAACATAGCCACCTGTACCGATAACCAAGTCAGGAGAAAACTCCTTCATAATTCGCGAGGCTTGTCTTAGTCCTTTGAAAACCTTGAGGCCCGCCTTAATCATCTGTAAGGAAACTTTTCGCTGCCAACCCATTATTTCTATAGTTCGAAAAGCAAAGCCCGTTTGAGGGATAATCTGTCGCTCTAGCCCCTTCTCAGTGCCAAGATAAAGAATCTCCGCCTGAGGCCACTCTTTTTTTAGGGCCTGACCTATTGCTATCGCAGGATAGATATGTCCTCCAGTCCCTCCACCGCTTAGAATTATCTTCATAAATACCTCCCACTTCCGGTGAACCAATAATGCTAGACTTTCTTGTTTGTTGCTATTTTCTTCCATTTCAAAAAAAGACCGGTTTTTCCGGTCTTAGTTGGCTTTGGCGTAACGTGAAATGTTCAGTAAGATACCTATTACCGTCATAGAGATTAGTAAAGAGGAGCCACCATAACTGATAAAGGGTAAAGCTATACCAGTAACAGGCATCACTCCAGTGACTACCGCTATATTCATAACGGCCTGTAATACTATTGTCGTGGTTAAACCTACAGCCAATAGACTGCCAAACATATCGGGGCAGCGCAGAGCTACTCGATATCCCCGCCATGCTATGACAAAGAATAACACAAGTACAAAGAAAGATCCAATAAAGCCCAATTCCTCAGCTAGAATGGCGAAAATGAAGTCTGTATATTGCTCGGGCAGAAAGGCCAGCTTTTGTCGGCTGTTACCCAGGCCCATGCCAAAAAATCCACCAGAACCTAAGGCATACAAAGCATTAATTATCTGATACCCTTCCCTATCCGCATGAGACCAGGGATCCAAAAAACCAACAATTCTGTTCCAGCGGTAAGGTTCTTCAATAATTAGTGCCGCCACTACTCCAATGGCAGCCGTTATGCAGAAAAAGATGTGACGCCAGCGCAATCCGGCAGCAAAAAGCATCACAAATATTGTCCCTGAAATGGCAATAGTAGTGCCTAAATCAGGCTCCAACATTATTAAACCACCGATTGCACCAATTAATAACAGGTAAGGACCAAGGCCAAAAATAAAGCTATTTGACTTAAAGCCTTTTTCACTAATTATCTTGGCAATAAAGAATACAACTGCTAATTTCATCAGTTCAGAGGGTTGTAGTTTAGTAAAACCTAAATCTAGCCAGCGTGTAGCATTTTTGACCTCATAACCCACACCAGGGATTATTACTAATACTAATAAAATAAAAGCTCCGATAAAAGCAGGCCAAATCAACTTCTTCCAGCGAAAGTAGTCTATTTTAGAGGTAATTATCATGGACACAACGCCTAATAAACCCCATAATAGCTGTCTCCGTAAATAATAAAAAGGATCAGCCTCCAGAGTTTCATAATAACTGGCGGAGAACACCATAATTATCCCCACAGCTAAGAGGAGCATGGTGGCGAAAAATATTAGAATGTCCGGTGCTCCTTTTTTGCGCACCACGTTCACACCTCCATTTACCAACTATTTATCGGCTAATTCCCGTACTATCTCTTTGAATGCTTCACCTCTTTGCTCGTAATTGGCAAAGAGATCAAAACTGGCACAAGCCGGTGAAAGTAAGACTATATCACCATCTACTCCACAAGAACTGGCGCGAATAACGGCCTCACGAAAGGTCGGTACCAGCTCATAATTAGTGTAACCAACTTGCTTTACAGCCAGTTCTATCTCAGGAGCAGCCTCCCCTACCAAGATCAGAGCCTTGGCTCTTTCACTAATAACTTGGGCTAGTGGTAGGAAGTCACAACCTTTGCTCTTACCCCCTGCTATTAGGATAATTGGTCGCTCATAGGCCTTTAGAGCCTTGATAGAAGCATCAGGATTAGTGCCTTTAGAATCATTTATATATAACACCCCATTGATGGTTGTAACAGGCTCTAATCTATGTTCAACTCCGGGAAAGGTCTGTAAGCTATGGGCAATAATTGAAGCAGATACTCCCATCACCCAGCCTGCGGCTGCAGCGGCTAGGGCATTCTCCAAATTGTGCCCCCCTTGGATCAAGATATCCTTAACAGCAATAATTCGTAGCTCTTCCCCCTTGAAACGTGCCGTTAGATAACCATTGGCTATAATGAACCCTTCTTCTAACTTATGTTTACGGCTGAAGAATATAACCTGGGCTTGGGAGCGTTCAGCCAGTTGAACCGTTCTTTCATCGTCGAAATTAAGAATTAGATAATCGTCTTTATCCTGGTTAGCCATTATTCTAGCCTTTGCCTCGATATATCCCTCCATGGAACCATGTCGGTCCAAGTGATCCGGCGTGAGATTGAGAATCATGGCTACTTTGGGCTTAAAAGATACAGTCCCTTCCAGCTGAAAGCTGGAAGCTTCCAATACTGCCACATCTTCAGGGCCCAATTCTGCTGATTTGCTAATGAAAGGAACACCGATATTACCACCAACAAAAGTATGGCGACCGGCCTCCTCCATAATCTGTCCGATTAGTGCAGTAGTAGTAGTTTTACCATTTGTCCCAGTGATAACTACCAAGGGCGCCTTGGTAAAGCGGGAACCAAGCTCCATCTCACTCCACACAGGAAGACCTAACTCTCTGGCTCTAACCAGTAGAGGAATAGAAAAGGGTACTCCAGGACTGGGAATAATCAACTCAGGCTTAATAGTGTCCAGATCCACATGATAACCGCAGATAACTGTTACACCTGCTGACTCTAGTTTAGCCAGAATGTCTTCATCTACCTGTTCCCTGGGCTTTAATTCATTTAAATATACCTTGCTACCCTGCCGGGCTAAAAATAACGCTGCAGCTACACCACTTTTAGCAGCTCCAATAACTAGAACAGTCTTATTCTTCAGTTCCATACTCAAATCCCTCTTTACCCATATAATAAGCTATATACAGCTTATTGTACCAATATTACTCCCAGACAGGCACACAAAGCAGCTAAAGCCCAAAATGTTATGACCACCCTTTGCTCAGACCAACCAGACAGCTCAAAATGATGGTGCAAGGGGCTCATTTTGAAAAATCTCTTGCCGCCGGTAATCCGAAAATAGATCACCTGAATTATGACTGAAAGAGTTTCAAGAACATATACTCCCCCGATAATCACAAACAACAACTCAGTTCTGGTCAGCATGGCCAAGGAAAAAACAGCTCCACCCAAAGTTAAGGAGCCGGTATCTCCCATAAAAACCCGAGCCGGATGAATATTAAAAAAGAGAAAACCCAGACAAGTTCCCAACAAGGCGGCAGCACAAATACTTATCGTCATTAAACCCCATGATTTAGCGATCAGGGTATAGGCCAAGGCAGCAAAAAGGGTTACCCCAGCGGATAGACCGTCTAAACCATCAGTTAGATTGACGGCATTATTAAAGCCAACCACCATAAAAACAGCAAAGGGATAATACAGCCAGCCTAAAGGCCAAACCCAAGACGTACCGGGAAAATAAAGATCCGTACCACGTCCGCCTATATGTACTACGGCTATGACAAAAAGAATTGCGACAATTATTTGGGCTAAAAATTTCTCGCGGGCTTTTAAGCCCAAAGAGCGATGTCTGACCACCTTAATAAAATCATCAACTAAGCCAATGCTCCCAAAAGCTAAAGCAACTAGAATAAATAACAAAGTCTGCCTGTTGGCACCGGCTGTTATTAAAACGCTGATAATTAAGCTTGGAAAGAAGATGATGCCGCCCATTGTCGGCGTTCCGCTTTTCCGCAAATGAGCCTTAGGCCCATCGTCCCTTACATTTTGTCCAAGTTTTAGCTTGCGCAAAAAGGGTAGCAAGATAGGTAGGCCAATTAAACAGACAAGAGTCGCGATAAAAGCGGCCTTGAAAATTTCCTGCAAAACAATTACCTCCAAATCTCTATCTCAGCGGCGTTACTATACCACGTCTATAAGCGGGATAAGTGCCGCACAATTTCCTCCATTTTTACACCCCTGGAGCCTTTAAGCAAAATTACATCTCCAGGTCGTAAAATGTCTCTTAAGTAGGATACTGCTTCTTGGTTATTCTGACAAGATTTTATTTTTCCTTCTGGAAAATTTTCCATCTTGGCAGCTTCGGCAATCTGCCTGGCCAACTGTCCCACTGTAATAAGATATGCTATATCTTGTTCTTTTGCTTTTTTTCCTACTAGCCTATGTCCAGTTTCGGAATAGTCCCCTAGTTCATACATATCACCTAGTACAGCAATAGTTCGCCTTTTTCCTGCTGTTGTAGTTAATACCTCTAGAGCAGAACACATGGAAACAGGATTAGCATTATAAGTATCATTAATAATTACCCAATCCTTTTCAGGAATATTAATCTTTTCTAAACGCATGGGGCTGAGGTTTACCTGAGCTAATCCTCTAGTGATTTCCTGAAAGGACAAGCCTAGTTGGCTGGCAATAGCGGCAGCAGCTAGAGAGTTTAGAATATTATGCCGTCCCGGAATATTTAAAGTGACTTGGGCAGAGCCCTTCTGGCTACAGATACGATAACTATAACTAAGCTCCTGATTCAGGACTATATCCTCTATCCAAATATCTGCCGGTGGATTATAAGCAAACCATTGTACCGGACAACGCAGATTACTAAGCCAAGCTTTTAAAAGCTTCTTATCCTCTATGTTTAGAGCCATAGCTCCTGTCACCGGTATATGAGATATCAGTTCAGCTTTAGCCTGGGCGATTTTTTCTTGGGAACCAAGTATCTCCTGATGAGTGTGTCCTATATTAGTTATAATACCATGAGTTGGACGGGCAATAACTGCTAGAAAATCTATGTCCCCTAAATTCCGCATCCCCATCTCAGTAACAATAGCCCAATGGTTAGCCTCTAAGGACAGAATCGTCAATGGAAGACCTAGTTGATTATTATAATTACCAGTAGTACTTAAGACTGGACCTTTTTCACTTAGAATAGCCCCAAGCATATCTTTTGTAGTAGTTTTGCCAGTACTCCCGGTAATGGCAATCACCGGGCCTGAAAACAACTGACGCTGAGCTTGGGCCAATTGCTGCAAAGCTTTCTCGCTATCCTGAACCAATATCAGCGGTAAATCCTTGGCTAATAAATTTTCCTCAGGTACACGTGAAATAACAGCAGCACAGGCACCCTTTTCTTGGGCCTCCTTAAGAAAGGAATGACCATCAGTTTTTGTACCGGGTAAAGCAAAGAAAAGATCGCCTTTCTTAAGTTTTCTGGTATCAATTGCCGCTCCTAGGGGGCAAACCTTCCCCTCGCCTTGCAACAACTGACCTTGAATTTTTTCAGCTATCTGAATTAAATCCAGACCAAACAATTTCTGGCCCCTTTCACAGCTAAATTTATTAGGGCTAATTTTACAGCTATACTTTTAAAAAGTATTCAACAATAATTTTAGTTGTAGCTCAGTTGTTTAATCTTTCTTTGATGGCTTCTAAAGCCACTTGGCGGTCATCAAAAGGGAAGACCCTATCACCTATTATCTGATAATCTTCATGACCCTTGCCGGCAATAACAACCACATCACCCTTTTGAGCCTTCTGAACTGCCGTATATATTGCTTTTCGTCTATCTACTTCTTCTAGATGTTCTTTTGAACCTACGGCCTTTTTAAGGCCCGGAAGGATATCTTGAATAATTCTTTGAGGCTCCTCCGTCCTTGGGTTATCTGAGGTAACAATCACCAAGTCCGAAAGGTGTCCCGCCACCTCTCCCATTATTGGGCGCTTTGTTCTATCCCTATCACCGCCGCAGCCGAAGACAGTAATAACTCTGCCTTCAGCAATCTCCCGGGCTGTACGCAAGCAATTATCTAACCCATCAGGAGTATGACAATAATCTACGATCACAGTAAAATCCTGTCCTGCCTCTACTTTCTCCAAGCGTCCAGAAATTCCCGGAATCCTCTCTAGGGAGTTAATTATTGAGCTTATGGGTATATTTTCCACTAATCCTACACTAATCGCTGCCAAAGAATTATAGACATTAAAAACCCCGGTTAACTTCAAATTCACTGGAATTAATTGTTCCTTGTAACGTAATTGATAACTAACCCCGGCAGCAGTAACTTTTACCTGTTCCGCCCTAACATCGGCTTTGTTTTTCATGCCGTAAGTAATTACCGGCACTGAAGTCATCTCTGCCAATTGCTGACTGACAGGATCATCATTGTTTATTATGGCGTATTTGCCCCGTTTTTTCCTAACATTCTGACCTAAGGCTTGGAATAGTTTAGCCTTGGCAGCCAGATATTTTTCCATTGTACTGTGGAAATCTAAATGATCCTGGGTAAGGTTCGTAAAAACTGCCACATCAAACTCCAATCCCCTTACACGATGCAAATCAAGGGCGTGGGAGCTTACTTCCATAACGGCATATTTGGCCCCCTTACTCAGAAAATTATGCAACAATTCCTGAAGCTCAGGAGCTTCCCCAGTAGTCCGTTCTACAGGTGTTATCTCTTGACCTAATCTGTTATGAATTGTCCCTGATAACCCGGTGGAATAGCCATGTTCCTCCAGGATAGTGGTAATAAGATTAGTAGTTGTAGTCTTACCATTTGTACCGGTAACACCAATGACGTTCAATTTTTGGCTAGGAAAATCCCAATAAGCAGCACTCAGGTCAGCCAAGGCTTTACGAGAATCTGGCACTAAAAACCAGGTATAACGATCAGATTTATATGACGGGTTTTGCATAACTATAGCAGCAGCTCCATTAGCTATAGCCGCCTCTATATACTTATGACCGTCACTTTTAAAGCCATCAATGGCTACAAATAAACTGTCTTTCTTAACTTTCCTGGAATCATAGGTAACTGATGAGATATCTTTATCAATATCACCAGACTGGCTGCTAATCTCTGTGAAGGCAATCAATTCATCTAATCTCATATCCTTCTCCACCATTTCCATTAATCTAGACAGTATTATTACCTTCCTAAACCTTTAGTAACCCTAAGATTATGGACTTATAGGTTCCAGAGCAGCTTGAGCCGGAGGCTCCATATATATCTTGATTGTACTTCCTACCAGTAGCTGAGTATTAGGTTCGGGTTCTTGGCGCATTACCACTCCGCTACCATATAACTCAAAGTTCAAATTCAAGAGATTGGTAATTTCTTTTACTTCACCAATAGTCCGTCCTGTAAGATCTGGTACAATGACACTTTCTGTTTTTCCATCTGTCGTAGGTATGCTGGTGTAAATAACCAACTTACTGCCTTCCGGCACCTTTGTGCCAGCTAGAGGTAGTTGGGCTTTAACTTTACTGCCATCTCCGATAACATCTACTTTTAGCTGGAGCTTTTTGCCTTCATTAATAGCCTTTTGAGTATCTTCAGCCACGAAATTAGGCAGGGTGACCATTTGAGGCATTTCTGTATTAGAAATTTTTTCAGGTTCAATCTGAGCTTCTACCTGCATATAGCGAAGTGTATCATAAATAATGTTCTTAACCCGTGGACCGGCAGTTGTACCGCCATAGTGAACACCTACAGGTGAGTCTACAATGAAAAGCACAGCAATCTTGGGATCATTTACAGGGGCTACTGCAATAAAGGAAGCAATAAACTCAGTGGTAGAATATCCGATGCCGGGTATTACTTTCTGAGCTGTACCCGTCTTACCTCCAACCCGATAACCCTCAACATAGGCATTTTGACCGGTACCGTCACTGACTACGGATTCCAGAATTTCTAATACTGTTTTGGAAGTTTCGGCGGAGATTACCTGTCTCACAACCTCAGGTTTAAATGACTGAATGACATTACCTTCATTATCCCTAATCTCATTAACTAGTTGGGGCTTAAGGTAAGTTCCCCCGTTGCAGATAGCCGAAAAAGCAGAAATTAGTTGAATAGGAGTTACAGCATTAGCCTGGCCGATAGACATACTAGCTATATCTATATCTTGAGCTCTTCCTTTGTTAACTATGATACCTATGGCTTCCCCTGGTAAACTAATTCCTGTTTTTTTACCAAAACCGAAACCATCTAGATAGCGATAGAAAGTCTCTTTTCCCATCCGCAAGCCAACGGCTGAAAAAACAGGGTTGCAAGAATTCTGCACGCCTTCAGCAAAGGTTTGACTACCGTGGGGACGACCATGTCTCCAACATCTGATTCTTTCTTTACCGATCTGAATATAACCTGGATCATAAAACCTCTCTGTGGGTGTGACTATCCCTTCCTCTAGGGCAGCCGCGGCCACTGCAGTCTTAAAGGTTGAGCCTGGTTCATAGACATCGGTAACTAGGAAGTTACGCCAAAGAGAAGAGTCGTACTGATTATAATTATTCGGATCAAAACTCGGCCTAACACCCATAGCCAGGATTTTACCTGTTTTTGGTTCCATGACAATAGCCCCGGCTCTTTTAGGGGTACTGGTCTTCATCACTTCATCCAGTTCACGTTCCACAATATATTGAATAGTCTCATCAATAGTCAGATAAATACTGTTGCCATCCTCTGGAGGAATGTATTTTTTTACTGCATCGGGTATCTCTAAGCCCTTATTATCATATTCAACCATAATAGTGCCCGATTTCCCACTCAAGATCTTGTCATAGCTAATCTCAATACCATTTAAGCCTTGGTTGTCTAGGCCGGCAAAGCCTAGTACATTAGCCATTAACTGACCTTTGGGATAAAATCTTTCAGGCTCCTCCACAAACAGGATCCCCGGGAGCTTAAGCTCTTTGATTTGTTGGGCCTGTTCATCGGGTACATGACGTTGAATCCAGACGAAAGCTTGACTTCTGGTAATACGATCCAGAACAAAACTTTCTTCCAATTCAAGAATTTGCGCTAATTGGGCTGCAATCTCTTTGGCCCTTCCGGAATTTTTCACCTGAGAGGGTATGGCATAAAAGGAGTCAGTACTTACACTAATGGCCAGTGGTCTGCCCTTAGCGTCATAAATAGCACCCCTTTTGGCTTTTACCTCCACATTACGAAAACGAGCGGCAAAAGCTTTTTGCCGCAGTTCGTCCCCTTGTACAAATTGAACCCATACTAGCCTTATACATAGAACGGCTATAAAGAAAACGCTGAATCCAAATATAAGACATATTCTTTTTCTCAATTTAATAGGTGCTGACAATCTCCTCACTCCATCTGCTGTCAGATCCTCAACCCCGAATACCTTCATTTATTGCTGCAGCAATCTTCTGCAGTAAGGTATCGTTATCAGCAATGTTTTTCTTTGCTGAATCTTCTTCACTCTTGACATCGGCTATTATATATTCCGCGCCTTTACTATCTACCATACCATCTTGGAAGGCCAAGTACTCCACTTTTGGAGGCTTAACCATCTGCAATTGGTTGGTAGCAATAGACTCTATACGATCCAAAGAGCTTAAGGCAGCAATCCCTAGTCTTATTTTTTCATTCTCCATATGCATTATAGCCACATTCTCCTCGGCCTTTTTTATTTGCCAATTCAAATGAGCTTTAGTGGCCTGTAAGAAAACATAGGACAGACCCAGGGCAAATAATAAACTAATTGCTACAACACCAACTACAGGAGAAGATTTTTTCGTTCTCCGGGTTCTAACCTTCTGTTGTCGGACAGGAGAATGCCGTTCAAGAGAATTAGAATATATAGGGTAATCATATTCAGATCCTGCAGCCCGTTTTGTTGCTAATACCAAGGTTATTCACCTCTCCTGTGCTTTAGAACTCAAGCAAATTTTTCTTACAGCTCGTAGTTTGGCACTACGGGAACGTGGATTGACCGTTACTTCTTCTTTGCTTGGTAAAATCGGTTTTCCTGTTAAGATCTTAACTTTGGGACGTTCCCCACATACACATTTGGGTAATGTTGGGGGGCAGATACATTTTTGAGCTAACTTCCGAAAGGTTTGTTTGACAAGGCGATCCTCCAAAGAATGAAAGGTTATTACTGCTAATACTCCGCCTGCTTTCAAAACTTCCACCCCGTTCTCCAAGCTTTTTTCTATAATTTCTAATTCCTTGTTTACGGCGATACGCAAAGCCTGGAAGGTTCTTTTAGCCGGATGTGGACCGTCTTTTCGTGCTCCTTTAGGGATAGCCTTCTTTATTATTTCTACCAATTGTCCGGTAGTCTCGATGGTTTTTTCTCGTCTCTCTTGGTCAATAAACTCGGCTATTCTTTTAGCCCAGCGCTCCTCACCATAATCCCAGATAATCTTTTGTAGTTCAGCCGTCGTAGCCTGATTAACTAGCTCATAAGCTGAAAAACTCTGTTCCCTGTTCATTCTCATATCTAAAGGGGCGTCGTGCTGATAGCTGAACCCTCTCTCTTTTTGATCCAGTTGGTAAGATGAAACTCCCAAATCCAGTAATATTCCATCTACATCTGTTACTCCAATATCACTTAAGACATCCTTTAACTCTAGGAAATTACTGTGGATTATTTGAAAGTTGTCAGCGCCTAAAGGGAGAAGTCTGGTCCTTGCTGCCTGGACAGCGTCGTGGTCTTGATCTAAGCCAATCAGTCTACCTCCCGGCAAAATTCTCTGCAATATTTCAAAACTATGACCGGCGCCGCCTACTGTGCCATCAACAACTATCTTGCCTGGCTGGGGATCAAGTAATTCCAGTACCTCGGACAGAAGAACAGGCGTATGTTGAAAATCCATTGCTATCACTCCTAAAAGCCTAGGTCTAACTCCACTAATTTCTCCGCCAATTCTTCATAATTTCCTTCCACTTCATTACTATAACCGGCCCAGATTTCCTTGCTCCAAATCTCCAGCCTGGTGCCCACACCGATTATGACCACATCTTTGTTTATTTGAGCATATTCTCTAAGATTGCTTGCCAAGAGTATTCTGCCTTGTTTATCTGTTTCACATTCACTAGCTCCTGAAAAGAAGAAACGGGCAAATGCTCTGGCATCTTTATTAGTAAAGGGTAGATTTTTTAGCTTGTTTTCTAAGTTACGCCATTCTGCTTGAGGATATACGAAGAGACAGCCGTCTAATCCTTTAGTTAACATAAAGGATTCTCCCAACATTTCTCTGAACTTAGCTGGCATAATCAATCTGCCTTTGTCATCTATGGAATGTTGAAATTCTCCAGTAAACATGCTGTCTCACCACACTTTCCCCACTTCAAACCACATCGTACCACTTTACTCCACTCTATACCACTTTATTCTCCTTTGCAAGAAATTTTCCTGCTAAAATAGTTGGATAAATAAAAAAAACTTGCTCACTATCTTCCGATAGTGAGCAAGGCTTTTTTGAAGGTTTCTACTAAATCCACCAGTGGTTCTATCTCAATCCTTCTAGCTTCATCCTTAATCGTATGGTTGCGGTTCAGCCACTTAGGTGATAGGAGAGTAAATCCCGCTACTCCTTTGTTGTTAAAGCTGGCCTGGTCGCTTGTATTAGCGTTAGCTTCCTCCCACTTAATGGTCCAGCCGTCCTTCTCCAAGATGTCAATTATCCGTTTACTCGTTTCATTTTCTTTAGCCTGCCAGGCTAATAGCTCTTTATTGTCTGATAAATTGCCGATACTGTCGAAGTTTACCACTGCCTTTATCTCTTGTAATGGTACCGTTGGATTGGAGCAAAAATATTTAGAGCCTAATAGCCCCATCTCTTCCGCCGACCACAGAGCAAAAAGGATGCTATAGGTTGGTTTGCGTTCTACTAATTGATTAATTAATTCCATTACAATGGCCACTCCAGAAGCATTATCGTTAGCACCTGGGTAAAGTTGGTCATTTATTATACCTAAGTGATCATAATGTGCACATATTACTATATAGCCTGGTTCTTTGCCCGGCAAAATCCCCAGAATATTCTCGGCCTGCCCACCTTCCCCTGGTCTGAGTTGAAAGACCATTCTTTTCTTTACTTCTCTTGGTTCATAGCGCCCTATAGAGAAAGTCTGAAAATATGTATTTAAGTCACCTGCCGGCTGTAGACCAGCTTGTTGGAAAAAGTTCGCTAAGAAAAGTGAGGCCTTTATTTCTCCTTCAGTACCTGCCCTGCGACCGGCCATATCCTCTGCAGCTAAATCTTCAATATATTGGGCAATCCTATTATGAGGTGTATCTTTTTCATACATTATTGACTGAGAGCGATTTCCTCCACTTCCACAGGAAGTAAGCAAAAAAGCGCCACATAATAAGATCAAGAA
>JAPXME010000003.1:0-1339 GCA_033809185.1 Clostridiaceae bacterium | reverse complement strand
ACTCCTTTAAGAATCATATTCCTATTATAACCTTAGCTGCGAAAAATGGAAATATCTACAGAAAAAAAGGAAAAGGCCTCACTCAAGATTAGAGTGAGACCTTTGCTATCCTTAGATAAGACTACCTACTCATAATAATAAGGAAGTAGTTTAAACTCTGATTTTATTCTGCTGTACTTTCAGCTTTTAACTCTTTGATAGTCTCAATCATAGCAGGAACAACCTGATAGAGATCGCCTACGATACCATAGTCAGCTACCTTGAAGATAGGAGCGTTGGCATTCTTGTTAATGGCGACAATGATATCTGAATTCTGCATTCCGGCTACGTGCTGGATAGCACCAGAGATACCACAGGCAATGTAAATCTTAGGACGTACTGTCTTACCGGTTTGACCAACCTGATGGGTATTGGAAATCCAGCCTGCATCAACAGCACCACGGGAAGCTCCCAAGATACCGCCCAGTTCATCTGCTAGCTGCTGCAGCAGTTCGAAGCCATCGGAGCCACATAAACCACGTCCGCCGGCAACAATAAACTCTGCCTCTTCCAGATTGACAACCTTACTGCTTTCCCGGACAACTTCTTTCACAATGGTCCGTACCTTAGTATTCTGGTCATAATCAACCTTAACTATTTTACCGGTACGGTTAGCGTCAGGAGCAGCCTTTTGCATCACACCAGGGCGTACTGTAGCCATTTGAGGACGGAAATCCGGGCATTGAATAGTTGCCATAACGTTTCCACCAAAGGCAGGACGGGTCTGTAATAACAGTCTGGTCTCCTGATCAATATCTAGCTTGGTACAATCTGCAGTAAGACCAGTATGGACGCGACCAGCTACACGAGGACCTAAATCTCTACCGATATTAGTAGCACCAATTAAGATGATTTCTGGTTTGTAGGTCTTAATTATTTTTTCAAATGCGGCTGTATAGCTCTCTGTCCTATAGTTCTTTAAGGCAGGGTCTTCTACCAGATAAACTGCGTCCGCTCCATAAGCAAAGAGTTCCTTGGCTTTATCTGAAATATTGTCACCGATTAGAATTGCGCCCAATTCTACACCAAGATCTGTGGCTAGTTTTTTCCCTTCGCCCAAGAGCTCTAAAGCAATATTCATGATATTGCCATCTCTTTGCTCGGCAAATACCATTACTCCTTTATAGGAGTCTAACGATACTTCTTCTTTTTCATTCTGATCTGTATTAACAATTGCTTCTACTGGACAGGATTCAATGCAAGCTCCGCAAACTGAACATTTGTCGGTTATTACTGCTGCTGAATCTGTCATTTCAATAGCACCTAAGGGGCAGGACCC
Organism: Clostridiaceae bacterium; assembly: GCA_033809185.1. GTDB lineage: Bacteria > Bacillota > Peptococcia > DRI-13 > JAPXME01 > JAPXME01. Next base: position 21 of record JAPXME010000003.1, on the reverse strand, counting down.
CACACAGGCACCACATGCAAT
>JAPXME010000002.1:5086-32223 GCA_033809185.1 Clostridiaceae bacterium | reverse complement strand
CCTCTTTACTGATGAACAGTGGAGCTGTCTTTTATTACCTAGTTGTTCTCTTTGTGGCTGCCCTGATTACTGGTACTTTGACTGGAATGATAACTCATGTCCTCTTACAAAGGTTGCTGCGGCTAGGATATGAACGTGATTAATAGGAGAGAGTCCATGTGGTATAGAACTTTGGTAAAATTCCAAACGAAGGTGAGTAAGATGAAAAAGTTAAGCATAGCGGTTTTACTGTTGGCTGTATTGTTAACCGGCTGTATATCTGCTAGCGGCCAGAGGGATTATCAGCAATACACATATGAAATTCCGGGTGTTTTTGATACAGTAGTTCAAGTAATTATATACGCAGAGAATGAAAAACAGGCCCAAGGCTATGTGCAGGTTGCTCAAGAACGTTTCGGGGAATTACATTGCTTGTATGACAAATATAATTCTTATCCAGGTCTAAATAATATTAAAACCATTAATGATAATGCCGGACTAAAGCCAGTAGAAGTGGCAGAAGAAATAATTGATCTGATACTTTTTGCTAAGGAATGGTACGAAAAAACCGGCCATAAGGTTAATATTGCCCTGGGGCCGGTCATAAATATCTGGCATGATTATCGTCAGCAAGGATCAATAAATCCAGAAAAAGCTCAATTGCCAAGTAGGGAAGAGTTAGAAAAAGCGTCGACTTATACAGATTTGAATAAGGTAATAGTTGATGAAAGGAATAAGACAGTCTTTTTGCAGGAAAAGGGAATGAACTTAGATTTGGGAGCCGTGGCCAAAGGTTATGCTACTGAAATAGTAGCCCGGGAACTGGAGGTCCAAGGTGCAACTTCGATGATTATTAGCAGCGGTGGTAATGTTAAACTAATTGGCAAACCTCTTACCAGAAATAAAAACAAATGGGGAGTAGCTATACAAAATCCCTTGTTGAATGATGGAAAGACTCAAAATGATCCCTTAGATATTGTATTTTCAACAGACACTTCTTTAGTTACCAGCGGTGATTACAATCGCTACTATCAAGTTGATGGGGAAATCTACCACCATATAATTGACCCTTCGACACTGATGCCCGCCAATCATTATCGTGCCGTCACAGTAATGGTCAAAGATTCTGGAATAGCAGATTTTATGTCAACCACTCTTTTTCTCCTGCCTTTTGATGAAAGTTGGACTTTGGCTAGTGAGATTCCAGGCCTAGAGGCTCTCTGGGTTTTCCCAGACGGACATTTAGAAGCAACACCAGGCATGAAAGGGGTTATGAAGGGGCTAGGTGGGGCTACAGCCCAATGAAAAGTGCAAAGAATAACAAGAACGTTCGTACCGATCCCTCGCCTAGAAATGTCTAAACTTACACCGTAATTTGTCAAACCTTGCCTTGATCTCCGGCTCAGGATGGGATATTATTAGGAAGGATGACGAACATTTAAGAAATTTATCGTATAATTGTTCGTGGTAAAATTTTTATAACAATAAATTAGACAATCACAAGCTCTCTGGGAAGGAAAATAGACATGGAATTATTAAAGAAGAGAATAATCGAGGTTGGAGAGGTTATCGACGATCGGATTATTAAAGTAGATAGTTTTCTCAATCATCAAATAGATGTGGAATTACTGAACGAAATTGGGAAAGAGTTTAAGTCGCGGTTCAACTCTGAGCAAATCACGAAGATTCTCACTATAGAGGCTTCCGGTATAGGAATTGCCTGTATCGCAGCCCAGTATTTCAAGGTTCCAGTTCTTTTCGCCAAAAAAACAGAGGCTAGTAATCTAGACGATGACGTTTATGTCAGCCAAGTTTATTCCTTTACGAAGGACAAGACTTATAACATAAGGGTAGCTAAGAAATACCTGAATACCACTGACAAGATTCTTATCATAGATGATTTTCTGGCTAACGGTAATGCCTTACAGGGTTTGTTAGATATAGTAAGACAAGCCGGTGCCCAGGCTGTTGGAATAGGTATTGTGATTGAGAAAAGTTTTCAACGGGGTCGTGAAAAAATCAGCACAAATATTCCCCTGGAATCCCTAGCAATTATTAAGGAGCTTAAGAAAGGACATATTATTTTTGAGTAGCTCCCACGCTAAATTTTTAACCTGAATCCGAGGCTTGGTACCGCAAATAACTTGACTTTTATTAAAGACAATTTATCAAAGCCAAGCGGCAAAGCCCTAGGATAGATTTTAAGTCAATTAATAGGAGGAGAAAAATGAAAAAGTTTTTTAGTTTACTTTTAGTCATGATCATGATGGCAGCATTAGTTGTTACAGGTTGTGGCGGACAAACAGGTAAAGAGCCTGCAGATGGCAAGCCTGAGTACAAGGCAGGATTCATTTATGTAGGACCCATCGGTGATGGTGGCTTTACTTATGCTCATAACGAAGGTCGTTTGTACCTAGAGGAGAAATTAGGAATCCCAACGATTTACAAAGAATCAGTTCCAGAAGATCAAACTGTAGAAAAAGTTATTAGTGATATGGTAGACCAAGGTTGCAATATTATCTTTGGTACTAGCTTTGGCTTTATGGACTACATGGAAAGAGTAGCTCCCAATTATCCTGATGTGAAGTTCTTCCATTGCTCTGGTTATAAAACTGCTGAGAATATGACCAACTATTTTGGTAAAATAGAAGAAGCTCGGTACCTAACCGGTATTGTGGCCGGCATGAAAACTGAAACTAATAAGATTGGCTATGTTGCAGCTTATGGCATCCCTGAAGTTGTTCGTGGACTTAATGCTTTTGCTCTAGGTGTACAATCTGTAAATCCGGATGCGACTGTAGAAGTTGTTTGGACTCAAACCTGGTATGATCCTGCTACTGAAAAAGAAGCTGCCAAGGTACTTCTGGATAAGGGTTGCGATGTTATTGCCCAGCATCAGGATACTGCTGGTCCTCAACAGGCTGCCGAAGAAAGAGGCGCTTTCTCTATTGGATATAACACCGATATGACAAGTACAGCACCTAAAGCTCATATGGTATCTGCTGTTTGGAACTGGGGCGCTTACTACGTAAAAGCTGTTCAGGATGTTATGAATGGCAAATTCAGCAATGAACCTTATCTAGGTGATATGAAAGAGGGCCTAGTTGATATTTCTCCGTTAACCGCTAATGCTCCAGAAGGCGCTAAAGAGAAAGTCGAAGAAGCTAAAAAAGCTATCATTTCTGGAGAATTTAAACTCTTCGCAGGTCCACTGAAGGACAACCAAGGAAACCTTAGAGTCAAAGAAGGCGAAGTTATGTCCCTTGAAGATCAATACAGTAATTTTGATTGGTTGGTTGAGGGTGTAATAGGTTCCGTAGAATAATTATGATAAAGGGGTAGGGCTATGCCACATATAGCTATGGAAGGTATCTCCAAAACCTTCGGTAGAGTTAATGCTATCAATAATGTTAATCTGCAGATTGAGTTTGGCGAGATCCATGCCCTCCTCGGTGAAAACGGTGCCGGAAAAAGCACATTAGTTAATATGCTGTCAGGGATTTATACCCCTGACAGCGGTTCTATTTTTATCCGAGGTAAAGAGGTTAATATATCTTCGCCCAGGGCTGCTAAGGAAGCTGGTATAGGAATGATTCACCAGCATTTTAAGCTAGTGGATGTAATGACTGCAGCCGAAAATATCATTATGGGTCAAAAGAGTAGTTTTTTTCTCAACCGGAAAAAGTTGAGTCAAAAAATAAAAGAACTCTCAGCCCGTTATGGCTTAGAAGTAGACCCTGACAAAAAAGTCTATGAACTCTCAGTTGGAGAAAAGCAGAATCTAGAGATTCTGAAGGTTTTATATCGGGGAGCAGATATTCTGATACTTGATGAGCCCACCGCAGTTTTGACTCCACAGGAAACAGCTAATCTGTTTAAGATTATGCGCAATCTAAAAGAAAAAGGTTGTGCAGTCATTTTTATTACCCACAAAATGAATGAAGTAATGGAAGTGGCTGACAGAATTACTGTTCTTCATAAAGGAGTAAATGTCAGAACTGTCGAGAAAAATGCGGTTAACCCTAAGGAGCTGGCTGAACTTATGGTCGGACACCCTGTGGACCTTTCTATCAAGAGGGTTACCGATGTTCGTGGTGATGTGTGTTTAGAAGTTAAGGACCTTCAAGCAATAAATGAGGAAGGCGTTGCCATTTTAAAAGATATTAACTTTGATATATCTTATGGAGAAATACTTGGTGTAGCCGGGGTAGCCGGAAGTGGGCAGAAGGAATTATGCGAAGCTCTTGCTGGCCTTTATCCTGTACAATCCGGGGAGATTATTTTTGAAGGGGAGTCCTTAATAGAGTTGAGTCCCCGAGAGATAATAACCAAGGGAGTAAGTATGAGCTTTGTGCCAGAGGATCGATTGGGCATGGGTTTAGTAGCCTCCATGGATATGGTTGATAACCTGATCCTCAAGGAATATCATAATCAAAAAGGTATCTTTATTGATCGCAAGCCTATAGCTGATAAGGCCAATGATATTATTGAAAAGCTTGATATTAGTACACCGGGGATCCATACTCCTATAAGGCAGTTGTCAGGGGGAAATATCCAGAAGGTTCTTCTAGGCAGAGAATTAGCGTCTAGGCCGAATCTCCTGATTACCGCTTATCCGGTACGTGGACTGGATATCAATGTTAGTTACCGAATATATGATTTACTTAATGAAGAAAAGAAAAGAGGCGTAGCTATCCTCTATGTTGGTGAGGATCTTGACGTCCTCCGGGAACTATGCGACCGTATTATGGTATTGTGTGATGGTGAAATAACAGGTATTGTCGATGCTGATAAGGTTACTAAGGAACAGCTAGGGCTTTTAATGGCAGGCGAACGTAATCTGAATACGGAGGTGGCCAATAATGCTTAGAATAACTAAAAGGGATGAACTTCCCCAGGTGGCAAGAGTCGCCATCCGTATCGGAGCTGTAGTTTTAGCTTTGCTTTTTTCTGCATTATTAATTATGGCCTTAGACCTAAGTCCCTTAGAGGTATATGGAGCTCTAGTGGACGGAGCTTTCGGCACGGCTTATCGTGTTCGGGAAACGATTATCAAAGGTATTCCCTTAATTATTACCTCTTTAGGAATGTGTATTGCATTTAGAATGCGATTTTGGAATATTGGCGGTGAAGGGCAGATTACCATGGGTGCATTTGCCGCTAGTTTTGTAGCTTTGCAATTTCCGGATATGCCTAGAATAGTGCTCCTGCCGTTAATGATGGTGGCAGGTATTATTGGTGGAGGGTTATGGGCAATAATTCCGGCCTTTTTCCGAGCACGTTGGCGTACTAATGAGACTATCGTTACCTTGATGATGAACTATATCGCTATCAAATGGATAACTTACTTGCAGTATGGCCCTTGGAAAGATCCTAATGCTTTAGGCTTTCCTAAGATTCCTAATTTCACTACTAATGCAATCCTTCCAAAGGTGGGAGGGGTGCACATTGGTTGGATTATCACTTTAGTTCTAGTTGTACTGGTGCATATTTTCCTTACTCGTACCAAAAAAGGTTATGAAATCGCTGTTCTAGGTGAAAGTGAAAACACCGCACTCTATGCTGGAATTAATATTAAGAAGACGATTATTAGCACTATCTTCATAAGCGGTGCTATCTGTGGACTTACAGGCATGATTCAGGCTTCGGCGGTGAGTAATACCTTAACCTTCGGGATCGCTGGTGGTGTAGGTTTTACGGCCATAATAACTACTTGGTTGGCAGCTTTAAAGGCTCCACTGGTTATGGTAGTTTCAATCCTTTTCGCCGGTCTAATTCAAGGTGGGTCCTATATCCAAACAGCCTTTGGGATATCCCAGGCGGCTGCTGAAATGTTGCAAGGTATGATATTATTCTTTGTTTTAGGTAGCGAATTTTTCACCAGATACAAAATCCATTGGACAAAGCCCGTAGCACATCATAATAATAAGGAGGCTGAGCTATAATGGAAGGCGTTATTCAATTTCTCTCTGCTGCTGTTATTGCTGGAACTCCTTTGCTCTTTGCCACCATAGGTGAGGTATTCACTCAAAGATCCGGACACCTTAACCTGGGTGTTGAAGGTATGATGTTGATGGGGGCAGTATCAGGTTTTTCGGCTGGTTTAAGCAGTCAAAATCCTATTGTAGCCTTGTTGGCGGCTATGCTAGGTGGCGCGGCGGGGGCATTGATTTATGCTATTTTGACAGTAACCTTACGAGCAGAACAAAACGTCACCGGTTTGGCTTTGACGATTTTCGGTACAGGTTTATCTGCCTTTATGGGTAAGGAGCTCATCGGACAGATTGTGCCTGAGGCTGTGAAGGCCTTCTTTAAGCCGATATCTCTTCCGGTCTTAGGGCAGATACCGGTAATAGGCCCAGTCTTTTTCCGACATGATGCCTTTGTTTATCTAGGTTATTTGGTGGCCATTATTGGTGGGATATATTTATTCAAAACTCGCCTGGGTCTAAACCTGCGTTCTGTGGGAGAAAACCCAGCAGCTGCTGACGCTGCTGGCATTAATATTACTCTTTATAAGTATTTGCATATTCTAATCGGTGGAGCTCTCTGCGGTCTTGGCGGAGCATATCTTTCGCTGGTTTATGTTCCAGCTTGGCAGGAAAATATCACTGCAGGAAGAGGCTGGATTGCCGTTGCATTAGTTATCTTCGCCAATTGGAATCCATATAAAGCCCTTTTGGGTGCTTATGTTTTTGGCGGATTAGATATTTTAAGGTTTAGAGTACAAAGCTTAAACTTACCTATCAACGACCATTTTATTGCCATGCTTCCATATCTGGTGACAATCATCGTTCTTGTGGTAGCCTCAATGCGTAATTCCAAAGATAATGCAGCCCCGAAAGGCTTGGCTGTACCATATTTCCGCGAAGAACGCTAGGTAGTGTAAGAATAAGTACGTAGATACTCACCATGTAAAAATCACAAGAAAAAAGAGTGTTTGAGGGTGAACTGAGAACAAACAGCTATCTCTCAAATACTCTTTTCTTAACTTATGTCGTATTAGTTTCGTTGAATGATAATAGTCCCTAAGTTAAAGGCTCATCGTCTGTTAGTAGATTTTGAACGTGCTAGATAAGAACCGATAAGACCAAAGATTGCAAGGGTAATAAGGCTGTCAAGTCCATGGTGTAAAGCAGTGCCGATACCCACCACAACTCCGGCTTTTTGTAATGTAAAGCCGAAAGGAATAACAACTAAGGCCTCTGTAATTGCATGGAGCGGTAGTGTGGCTAAGAGAACCTTAGGGAAGGAAATGCCCTTCTGGTACATTTTTGCTCCCACCAGAGCAAAAATAATATGCATGGATGCTCTCATTGCAACAACAGGATCAGATGTTATTAAGAAACCAATCGCGGATCCGGCGGCCACCATAAAAGCTACAGCTGGGCTTATAGTCATGGAGATCATAGTCGGTACGTGGGAAGCTACAGTTGCTGTGAACGGAGGTAAGCGGAGGACTAAAAAGCTTCCGAATACTAAGGGAATCAACAGTGATAGGGCAGTGAGTAAGCCACCCTGAACAATTTCCCGGATACTTATTCTACGCATTTTTTACACCTCTAATAGTTAACGCCGTATTGTTTACAGCTGTCTTGTCAGCTGTAATTATACTGGACAAGGAGATTCTGCGTCAAGTCATATTTTATAATAATACGATATATACCTGTTGATTTTAACTTAAATTTTTAGAAAATTGCAACCTATTATGTGCAACAACAAAAAATTAGTATTTGAAATCTGAAAATTGGTAATCCAAGGAAGCCATTTGCGAAAATATTATTAATGTGTTATGATTATACATGAAACCTCAATAATATCGCGGGATGGAGCAGCTGGTAGCTCGTCGGGCTCATAACCCGGAGGTCGGAGGTTCAAGTCCTCCTCCCGCAACCAAGTTAATTAAGACCGCTCTAAATAGAGCGGTCTTTTTGCTATATGCTACGGGATTAAAATTTGAAGGTACAATACTGCAGAGCATCATCTTAGCAAGGAGGTAGATGCTCCAACAGACGGACCTTGTGGTAACCTTGATGGACAGCGTCAATAACCTTACCAGGGGCAACGTTATCACCTATCGTAACTACGGTAGGAATTTTATCCCGGAGAGCTCTTTCTAAGCTTCTATCTGCCTTGTAGCCTACTGCAATAACAACAGTATCGCAAGGGATAGAACTTTCCTTACCATCTTTGCTTATGGTTATTTTGCCAGTATCCATTGAAACAACAGTTGCTCCGGTAACAAATTTAATTTGCGATTGGGCTAGAGAGTGTTTCAAAGAAAGATCATTATTGGTAGCATGATTAGCTGTCAATAGCAGCTCATCCAACTGCTCAACAATAGTGACATCTTTGCCTAAGGAGTCTAAATGGAGGGCAGTTTCACACCCCACTAGACCGCCACCAAGAACAACAATCTTGCTGTTCGGACAAATGTTGTTGCTTAACAATTCATTAGCTTCCAAAACCTGCATCTTATCCATGTCGGGGATATTAGGAATTATGTGTCTTGCGCCTCCGGCAATAATCACAGCGTCAGGGTAGTATTGGAGGATGTCTTCTGCAGTAGCTTCTTTGTTCAAACGTACCCGTACATTATGCTTATAAATTTGTACCTTTAAGTATTCAACATACCTAGCCACAGCTTCCTTGAATTTCGGTGCACCTGCCGCCCTTAAAGTTCCGCCCAAGGAGTTTTCCTTTTCCCACAGCTCCACATCAAAACCTCTCGCCGCTGCAGTAATTGCAGCTACCATTCCTCCCGGGCCTCCACCTACAACTAAGACAGATAGAGGCTCTTCAGCAGGTGTGAGCTCATACTCGCGCTCCATACCCATCAAGGGGTTAACGGCACAGGCGAAACGAGTATTTTTTAAGTTGGTATAAATACATTCGTTACAACCTATGCAGGGTGTAATATCTTCAAAACGCCCTTCCTTTGCCTTTCTAGGCCAGTGAGGATCGGTTAAGGAGGGGTGTCCGAGCCCGATTAATTCGGCAGTGCCTTCTCTTACTACTTTTTCAGCCAGTATAGGGTCTCCTAATTTTCCTTGGACTAGTAAAGGTGTTTTAATTCCGGCTTTTTTGGCGGCTTCTGCTAGGTATAGTTGTAATCCTTCTTCTTCATAAACTGTTGTAACAGCATTATACCAACATTCATAGGTACCTAAATCAAGGTGGAAAACAGCAAAACCTGCGTCGTCCAAGGCCTTAAGCATTTCTATGCCTTCCTCTAAGGTGCGGCCTCCTTCTATTCTGTGGTCAGGAGTTAATTTAATAAAGAGAGGAAAGTCCTTGCCGCAATTCTCCCAGACGGCGTCCCTTAATTCATAAACGATCCGTAAGCGGTTTTCTAGACTGCCGCCGTATTCGTCATCTCTGGTATTCCAGAGGGGTGTAAGGAACTGGTCAATCAGATAACCACCATAAGCATGAATCTCAATAGCATCGGCTCCGGCATTCTTGGCCAAACGGGCGGCATTACCGAATTTTTGGACTAGGAATTTAATTTCTTCCTTAGTATAAGGCTCACAAATTAAATCAGGAAAGAAAAATGATGGTACAGCACTGGCCGATTTTGGAGCAGTATAAGGATCAATAAAAGAAACTCGTCCTAACCCTAAAGACAATTGGACGCAGACCTTGGCACCATAATGATGGACTTTTTCGCATAATATCCCGAGGCGTGTTCCTTGGATATAAGTCTCCAGTACGTTGGGCATAGGTGCAGGTTCAAATTCGGTAGTGACCATTGTAGCAGTGGGATAGATTAAACCGAATCCACCTTTGGCTCGTTCAACATAATACTCAATTTGGCGATCGGAATAACCTCCGTCCGAATCAGTGTGTGCAAACCCCATCGGGTCCATAACCAGCCGATTCTTCAATCTTAGATTTCCGATGTTGACTTCTTCGAATAAAGTAGGCACAGCTTTTCCCCTTTCTAACCGTTGTAGTTGAATTATTGTTGAGATAATAATTAAGGCAAATTATTTATATATGTATTATTTAATTGTTTGGCCGGACTTATACCATAAAGAGCGATCTGTTTTTCTGATTAGCTAAAAATTTGGCTTGTTTTAGCTTTTTTGGGGCAGGAATTTTGCTGTAAACAGTTGAATAATGTAAAAAAGGGAGGCTGCGTAGTGGAAGCAGTAACACAATTAGAAGAACTAAAAGATAAGGTTATAAACTGCCAGGCTTGCAAATTGCGCCAAGGCTGTCAGCAAGTAGTGTTTGGTGAAGGGAATCCGGAGGCTAAGCTAATGTTGATTGGTGAAGGTCCTGGTCGGGAAGAGGACAAACTAGGCCGTCCTTTCGTTGGCCGAGGTGGGCAGCTTCTGGATAAAATCTTGGAGGTTTGTGGCTTTGAACGGTTCACCAATGTTTATATTGCTAATATTGTAAAATGTAGACCTCCTGAAAACCGTACACCTCTACCAGAAGAAAGGGTAGCCTGTCTACCTTATTTATACAAACAGTTGGAAATTATTCAGCCGTCGATTATTGTGTTGCTTGGTGCTACTGCCTTGCAAGGACTGATCGATCCTAGGGCTAAGATCAGCAAAATGCGCGGTCAATGGCTTGAATGGAAGGGCTATTGGGTAATGCCTACCTATCATCCTGCCGCATTACTGCGTAATCCCAACTTAAAAAAAGCCGCTTGGGAAGACTTTAAACAAGTCGTAGCCAAATATCGGGAATTAGTAGATAAGAATCATTATTCACAGTATTGTTAAATTAATATAACAAGATTCCCGGGAACCATCGGCAATCTTTGATTGCGTTGATGGGTGGGGTTCTTTTTTAGTGAATTTGTCATTAATTCTGTTATAATAATCTGTATAGCAGAAAAAACCAGTCTAGGAAGACTTAAGAAATAAGGAGGACCTATGAAAAAGGTTGCTTTTCTTTTAGTGGTAGCGCTTTTAATGATGTGTACCGCAATACCGGTACCTGCTACTGATGTTTATCTTACTAGTTTGAGAATAAATGAAGACTTAGTTCCCGGGCCAAACGGACAAACCCTGACTGTGACCGGGATTCTTTCTAATGGTGTACAACAACGTTTAACAGGGAACCTAATTTGGCGAAGTTCTGACTATGATATTGCGACTGTTAGTACTTCGGGACGGGTCCATTTCACTGGGAAAGGCGGCACAGTGACTATCTCTGTCAGCAGAGGTGCGGTTGTTGGGACCAAGACAGTTCATGTTAAACCTTGGCCTGTCAGCGTGGATATTGAGACTTCTTTAGTCTATAGCCAAAACCCTTATCGCTTATTAGTCAAAGGTAAATTCAGCGATGGTCAAGAACGGTATTTTGGTTCGGAGGATAATCTGGTTTGGGATACAACTAACCCCTTTGTGGCTTGGGTTAATAGTCAAGGTGTAGTGACTTTTACTGGTGAACCTGGCTATGTGCAGATCAAAGCTAGCTGGGGTGATTTATATGATTGGGCTGTAGTTACTGTTCCTGATACCGGCGGTGATGGTGATGTAACCATACCAGCCTATCGAATAGGAATTAAAATCAAAGAAGAGGAAATCGAATATTCAGAAGAGCCGATCACTTTATCCTTAGTTGCTCGCCTTGTTGACGGTACAGAGCAGGAATTGCCTAATGTGGGTGCTGATTGGAGCTCTAGCAATCCGGCAGTTGCTACTATTAATAATGAGGGCGAATTAAAGTTTACTGGTAAACAGGGAATAACAGAGATTACTGTTAAGTACGGCGGATTTACATATACACGTCTCATAACGGTAGGACGCTTTTTACAAAGTTTGAAAATTAACCAGAGTCTTAATTATACGCCTGACTGGGAAGGGGTTCCTCTCCAGCTCACAGTAAGAGGTAAATATAATGACGGCTCAGAATTACCTGTTCCCTCAGGTAGTGTAACTTGGGCTGTCGATAATAATAAAGTTGCAGAGATAACAACTGATGGTTTACTTACCTTTACTGGGGAAGCTGGAACAGTAGTCGTTAGTGCGAAAGCTCCGGGGTATAGTGATACGGTACGAGAGGATTCTGTAACTGTTAATGTTCCTGACTACCCAAAAGCTCAACCACAGCGCTTTTTTATCGCCAATAACATACATAATTCCGATAATCCCTTAGAACCTAAGGCTTATTGCATCTATGATGACGGCAGCCTAAAGGAAGTAACAGAGCAGACACAATTTTACTCCTTGACTCCAGATAGACTCAGCGTTTATCAAAATAAATTTTATATTGCACCTAATCCAGGCAGAATTGGCGTCCGCGCTAGCTACAAAGGGCTGAGTGATGAGCTGAGTGGATTTGTTAATGCCACGTCGGCAAAAGGGAACTGGGTTCAACAAGTATTTATCAGAGAACATAATGTAGCTTTTACATATAGACCTGTAAAATTAGCGGCATTAGCTGTAATGAGCGATGGAACCATTAGAGACGTCACAGCTAATGTTAGGTGGAGTTCTAATCAGCCACTTGTGGCCAAGATTTCAAAGGGGGTGTTAACCTTCACAGGGCGTACCGGTAGGGCAGTAATAACTATGCAGGGATATGGATTCAGAGATCAATTAATCCTTGAAGTTACTCCGGCGGAATTGAAGCCCCGGGTTGAGAAGCTAGAGATAGTAGGGAGTCTGACTAAAGATTTTAGTCCCTTAAAGGCCATAGCAACCTTTAATGATGGTACTGTGAAGGATGTAAGTGCTGAAGCTGTTTGGAATACTAATAACCGAGAGTATGTGGCAGTATTCCAGGGAGATGTGATTTTTTCACAAGGTCTCAAGCCTGTTACAGTTACAGTAAATTATGGTAGAGTCTCAGCACAAATTTCGCGAAATTAGCCATAATGCAAAAATATCAAAATGTTGGAAAATAGGAGGGTGGGCATATTGTTTCCAAAGCAAATAGGAATAGACCTTGGATACGGCTATGTGAAGGTCTATGATGGCAGCAAGGAAGTGGTTTTTCCCAGTACAGTAGGGGTAGGTACCGATTTACGGTTTAATTCGTTGTTAATGAGTTTTAAAAAGGTTACTGATAACCTAGTAATCACTGTCGATAACAAGAGATATTTCGTGGGTGATCTAGCAGTACGACAAAGCCCTATCGTATCTAGATCCATGGGCAGAAATAGGGTTGAGGATATTAACAGTAAAGTTCTGCTTTTAGCTGGGTTGGCACTCTTTGTTGAAAATGGTGAACAAAAATTCAATGTTGTTAACGGCTTACCAGTCGATTACTACCAACAATACAAAGATGATTGGGCTCTCTTAATGCAGGGTACCCATGCTATCAAATTTGGCACCGGTTCCAGTGAAAAACCGATGCTGATCACTATAGATAAGCTACAATTGATTCCTCAGCCTTTTGGCACCTTATATGATCGCCGTTTGGATAATGAAGGTAATCTATTAGAGAACGAGTTAGCTAATCTAAAGGTTGGAATTGTAGACATTGGCTATAAAACTTCAGATTTTGCTTTGGCCTCCGACCTAGAATTTGTTGGTAAACAAAGTGCTTCCAGTGATATTGCAATGAGCACTGCTCATAATCTGATTACCCAACGGATACAAGATAAATTTAAGTTGGAAAAAGAAAGTTATGAAATGGACAAAATCATTGAAAGTGGCCTAGTAAGGGTTAACGGGGTACCTCAGGATATTTCTGAATTTAAGCGTGAGGCCTTCAGTACCCTGGCCGACAAGGTTGCAACTGAAGTGAATAATCTTTGGGATAAAAGGGAGATAGATGTGATTCTACTAACTGGTGGTGGAGGTAAAGCTATTGCTGAGTACTTCTTACCCAAATTCCCCCAGGCTGTGCTAGTAAATGAATCACAAACCGCCAATGTCCGTGGTTACCTTAAACTTGCTAATGCCTTATTCAGAATGAATTTCAGCAATAATGAGAGGGATGATTAACTAAAGCAAGGAGGCCGGAAGGCCTCTTTTTTGATAGGAATAAGGAAATGTATTATCTTGGTCCTGATATTTTGACTGACGGCGAATAGCTGGTAGAATTAGGGAGATATAGGAGGTTGACCAATTAAATGTCGCAACGTTTAGATTACGGAACTGCCCGGTATGAACAAATTGCAATGGATATAGCCCAAAAGATTGTTCGCGGAGAATACACAGTCGGACAAAAGCTGTCCGGCCGTTCGTTATTAGCCGGTACATATAGTGTTTCACCGGAGACTATTAGGCGTAGCATTGCCCTTTTACAAAATATCGGTGTAGTCCAAGCTGTTTCCGGCAGTGGGGTTATTGTCAAATCCGCTGAAATGGCTAAGGAATATCTGAAGGAATATAATGAACGTCAAGAGATCCTGAATTCACGTAATAAAATTAATAAGTTGATGGAGCAAAGACGTAAAATCGACGAGCAATTGGATAGGGAACTATTTAAGCTCTTAGAACACAGTTTCCGCAGATCCTCTATCCTGCAGGAGATTGAAGAGCTTACAATTTCACCCGGTTCTTGGCTCGTGGGCAAAACTATTGCTGAAACGAATATCCGTAGTCGAACAGGAGCCACCATTGTAGCCATTGTCAGGGATGGCAAAGAGATTTTCTCCCCATCAATTGATGTCTTGCTGGCCGAGGGGGATAGGTTGATAATTGTGGGAACCTCCGAGGCTAAAGAAATGGTAAGGAAATTGATTGTCAAGAACGAAAAAACTACGCCTTAGTACTAGTCATAGCTAAAGGGGAAAAATTAAAGCAATAAAAAACCAGGCCGTAGGCAAGATGTTCTTTGCTTATAGCCTGGTTCATTACTTTATAAAAGAGGGTTTTTAGCGGTCTTCCAAGACCCTCTTTAGGAAGGCCCGAGTTCTCTCGTTTTTCGGGTTATTAAAGATTACCTCAGGCGGATTATCTTCGACGATGACCCCTTGATCCATAAATACCACCCGGTTAGCCACATCACGGGCAAAAGACATTTCGTGGGTAACTACTAACATAGTAAGTCCGCTTTTGGCTAAGTCCTTCATAACCTTCAGTACTTCGCCAACCATTTCTGGATCCAGAGCTGAAGTAGGTTCATCGAAGAGTAAGGCTTCAGGTTCCATAGAAAGGGCTCTAGCGATAGCCACCCGCTGCTTCTGTCCACCGGAAATCTGGTGGGGTCTAGCATTGATGAACTGAGCCATACCTACTAACTCTAGGTACTCCATAGCTTTTTTCCTGGCTGTTGCTTTATCTCTTTTTAAGACTTTAACTTGTCCGACAATACAATTGTCTAAAACTGAGAGGTTATTAAAGAGATTAAACTGTTGAAAGACCATACCTAATTTGGCGCGATACATGGCAGTAGACATATTATGCTCTAGAATATTTTCACCGCGGAAAAGTATCTCGCCGTTGGTTGGTAACTCTAAGAGATTCAAGCACCTCAAAAGAGTTGACTTCCCGGAACCACTGGAACCGATGATGCAGACAACTTCACCTTTGGATACCGAGAAATTGATATCTGTCAGAACTTCGTTTTGTCCGAAACATTTTTTTAGGTGTCGAATTTCAATAATCTTTTCCACTATTTTATCTCCCTGTCAGCAATCTTTATTTGAGCCTCAGGTACTGTCTGTGAACCGGATATTGTATAAACCGCCGGACCATCCATTCTTGTTTCGATAAATCTCAGAATACGAGTAACGGTAAATGTCATAATGAAATAAATTACGCAAGTGATTAAGAATACTTCAAAGTACCGGTAATAAACGCCGGCCGCCGATTTTGAAACAAAGAATAATTCTGTAACTGAGATAACATTTAAGACTGAAGAATCTTTAATATTAATTACAAACTCATTACTCAAAGCCGGCAGAATATTGCGAACAGCCTGAGGCATAATAATATTAGTCATAGTTTGCCAATGAGTCATTCCGATAGAATGGGCGGCTTCAAACTGGCCTTTATCAATAGAGAGAATTCCTCCCCGGACAATCTCTGCCATATAGGCTCCTGTATTGATAGAGACGATAAATATCCCGGCGTAGAGCGTAGTGAGATGGATGTTAAAAACCATCGCTGCTCCATAGAAGATAACCATTGACTGGACGATCATCGGGGTACCCCGGAAAACTTCGATATAGCACAATAAAATAAAGTTCACAATACGTAAAAGCAACTTTTTTACGGGGTGGCTATTAGGTTCGATAGGAATAGTACGTACAATACCAATAAGCAACCCAATAAGAAAACCAATAATTGTTCCTGTGATGGCAATCAGCAGAGTAACACCGGCTCCTTGCAAAAAAAGAGGCCAGTATTGCTGCAAGATAAATCTAACCCATTCCAGGAAACTACTTGAAGCATCTACTGCCATTTACATTTACACCTCGATAATAGCCGACCTAGTTTTTTCTAATACTAGTTCTCGCTTAAGTAATTAGTTACTGGCCGGTTGATTTTTAATTGCGTTATCCATTAGCTTGATTCTATCTTCTTCAGAAATCTTACTTAAGATTTCATTAATTTTCTTGGTTAATTTATCGTTTCCTTTTTTCAAACCAACGGCAATTGCCACATCGTCATCAGATGCTTCAAAGCCTTTGCCTTCATCGAAGACAACCATAACAAAATTATCATTAGCACTGGTGGCTGAAATGCCTTCGGGTCTCTCAGAAACGTATCCATCAATGATTCCCGATTCTAATGCGACCCTCATAGCGGCGAAGTCATCCATCTCTGTTTGCTTTTGTACATTAGGGATCTGGTCAATTACTGTGTAATGGAAAGTACCTTGCTGAGCGGTAATTTTAGCACCAGAGAAATCTTCTAAGCTAGTAGCTTTCTCATAAGAACCTCCCTTTTTTACAACCATAACAAGGTCAGAACGGTAATAGTTATCTGAGAAATCTATAGTCAGTTTCCTTTCGGCAGTCGGAGACATACCTGCTATTATAGCATCAATGCTGCCGGAAAGTACTGCTGGAGTAAGGCCGGACCATTCAGTTTTCACGATGACAAGCTTCTTATCCAGGCCTTTGGCAATAGCTTTGGCGATTTCCACATCATAACCGCCGGCATATTCCTTACTACCCTCAATGGGAACGGCTCCGTTAGAAGAATCGCTTTGGGTCCAGTTAAAAGGTGCATAAGCACATTCCATACCGACCCTAAATTCATCTGCTTCCTGAGTGGTTGTACACCCTGTGACCAAAAAAGTACCTAAAATTAATAACGTAATAAGAAATAGACTTAATTTCCCTTTCATCATTAGAGCCCCTCTCAAAAATCATTCTTATCATAACTGATAGACACACCCTATATTCTAACATAAAATATGTCTGATAAAAAGCTGTAAAAATGCCCGTGTGGTTACTTTGCAACTATATAATGATAATAATACTACAACATAATGATATTTTTACTAGGAGAAATACGGCGGATAGGTTATTCCCTTAAGCTTGAAGATGCTAGGAGAAGGACTTAATACATTATTTGGCGAATAGTCACTTTGTATTATGTAATCTTATTTAATCTTCTTTTAGTAATGAAATATTTACAAATTAAAATTAATTCTATTATAAAGGTAGTGTTGGTAGTGGGAGTGCAAATATTTGACCTAATTCTGATTATAATTATGGTTTGGGGTGCCTATAATGGATTTCGCAAGGGGCTAGTGGGTACTGTAGCCAGCCTGATCAGCCAAATACTAGGTTTTTTTATTGCCTTAAAATATTATTGGCTTTTAGTTGCTTGGGCAGATGCAGTTTTTAATGTAAGAGGGGCTCTAAATAATTTTCTGCGGACACGGTTAACACTACCGGATGCTATACTCTCTATCAAACTGGAACCGCCGCTACTTGATCTTGAGTCACTTCTGGAGAAGTTTCCTCTGCCAGAGTTTTTAACTTCCCAATTATCGCAAGTTGAGCAGGTTATGGGTAGCGCTTCAGCTGATACAATAGTGCTCGGGGAAGTTATTTATGATTTTATCACTAACGCTATACTTAATACTGCTGCCTTTCTAATTATCTGGGCGGTGATAGTCGCTATTTTGATGTTATTGGCTTATATTTTTCAACGAATTGCTAGGCTATCCGTTATTGGTGTTATAGATAGCCTGGGAGGCCTAGTAGTTGGGGCTGTGGTAATCATTCTGATTCTTTCCATAATCGCTGGATTATTACAGCCAATTATTCAGGCAGCGGCACTAGCTAAATCACCAGCCCTACAGGGACTAGCAAATATTCTTAACAATTCGAGGATAGTTCCCTATTACCTTGAAATATTTAAATTCTTAACAGGGAAAATAGTAACTTTTTGGCTGTGAAGAGAAGTGGGGGATTACAGTGGCCTTATTTAAAGGCAAAAATATTATATCTAATTTGCAGGAATGGAAGGTCAAGGCAGTATCTGATCCTGAATCTGTAGTACGAGAGGCTGGCAAGAAGCTGCAGCAAGAAGATTTTGCCAACTGTTGGGATGTGCTAAAAGAACTCCTTCCTTTATTAGATAGGACTAGCCGTCGGGATTTGGTTCGGCCCTTATTAGCTAGGGAAGTTCCTACCCTCAAAGACTTGATGAACAATCGCGAGGAACGGGAATTGGCTATAGAATGTCTGGGTTATCTGCCCTCACGGGAAGTAATTGAAATTCTAGCCGAGCTTCTGGGACACAAAGAAGATGCTGTTCAATTAATGGCTAGTGGAGCATTGAAAAATCATACTCCACGCCTTGTTGTACCTATCCTTTTGACAGGTCTATTGGAAGAAAAAATTGCTGCGGCTAGGGCCGGAGAAGTATTGTTAGCCATGGGCTTTTATGCTCAAGAAATGATGCTGGAGGCCTATCCTAAGGCGACAGCCCAGGTGCAAGCCCGCCTATTAGAACTAATGGTTTTAGGAGAAAACCCTAAATGCCGGCCTTTTGTGGCTGAGGCTATAGATTCTACGGAAATAGTATTAAAAAAGAAAGCTTTAGAAGCAATTGAAGCCTTTATGTTTCGGGAATACTGGTTAGAGGTGGCAATGTGCCTAGCTGAAGATGATTGGAGCATAAGAGCCAAAAGCTTAGAAGTGCTAGCCAGCCTTCGTGTGGTTGAGGCCGTAGAATATGTAGAGCCATTCTTGCAAGACCAGGACCCTTGGGTTAGGGAATGTGCTGCTACTTGCATTCGAAATTTACAAGAAATTAAGGAAAGGGATTGATGATATGGCCCAGTTTTATCTTGGCGATGTTGTCAAAGTACGGAAAAAACACCCTTGTGGCGGTGATGAATGGGAAGTACTAAGAACAGGGGCAGATTTTCGGATTAAGTGCCTCAAATGTCAACATCAAGTGTGGATGGAGCGGCCGACCTTTGAGAAAGCCGTAAAAAAAATAATCCGCCGCGGACCTGACGCCCCTTGCTAGCGGTTTTTGGCCTTCCTTTTTGAAATGTGTTATGCTTTATTATATAGAAACATTAAATATTACTAGGAGGTATTACTATGGATAACATAAAAGCTGAACTGCGTGATCAAAGTATAAAGGCAAAAAAATTAAGACGAATGGGAAAAGTACCGGCGTGTATTTATGGATCTAATTTAGAAGAATCTGTGCTGATTCAGATTTCTCAAACAGATATTAATCGCTTGCTAAGCACAAAAACTCGGGGGAATGCCCTGACAATTGAGGTTAATGGAAAAAAATACAATGTGCTGTTTAAGGATTACAGCCGTCAACCTGTTAGTAATCAAGTTGAGCACGTAGATTTCCAAAACCTTGTTGCTGATGAACCTGTTAATAGTGTGGCTCAAATAGTTGTACTCAATAGAGATGAGAACGAAAATGTAATTCAGCAACATATCGAAGAAGTCCCATATAGTGCCTTACCGTCTCACTTAGTTGAAAGAATCTCCATTAATGTTGCAGCTATGGAAGTAGGAAGCTCCGTTACTGTAGGAGACTTAGAAATTGCTAAGGACGAGAATATTACACTTTTAGTTCCAGAGGATACCCTGGTTTTAAATGTGGTTGAAAAAACTAGAGCTGTTGTAGATGTAGAGGAAGAAAAGACTGAAGCAGTTGAAGAAACACCTTCTGCCGAATAACTTGTGAATAACTTGCGCAAGACGATTAGATATGATAAACTCAATTGATGTATACATCCCTGCTCTATCTACGTTCATACCTGGATAGGGCCGTTTAGTCCAAGGGGAGGAGGTGCAATCAAGATGCGGAAATACGAATTAATGTATATCATTAGGCCAGATCTGGACGAGGAACAGACTAATGCTGTTATCGAAAAGTTTAGTACTCTGATCACCGACAACGGTGGAGAAGAACCTTCCATTGACAAGTGGGGTAAGAGGCGTTTGGCTTATGAGATCAATGATTATCGTGAGGGTTTCTACGTCTTGGTCAACTTTATGGGTCAGCCGAGCACTGCCCAAGAAGTCGACCGGGTAATGAAAATTTCTGACGAGATTCTCCGCTTTATGATTCTGTCGAAAGAAGATTAAAGAACGTCCCACTAATTATAGGTGGTGATAATGTGTTAAATAGTGTTATCCTGATCGGACGCTTAACTAAGGACCCTGAGTTAAAGTACACCCAAAGCGGCAAAGCTGTGGCTACTTTTACATTAGCCGTAAATCGCGGCTATGCTAATGCTCAGGGCGAAAGAGAAGCCGACTTTATTCCCATCGTTGTATGGCAAAAACAAGCTGAAAATTGCGCTAATTATATTGGTAAAGGCAGCTTAGTTGCCGTCGAAGGTCGCATACAAGTTCGTACCTACGATGCTAAGGATGGTAGCGGTAGACGCTGGGTTACAGAAGTTGTAGCCGATAATGTACGCTTCTTAGATAGGCGTGATAGTGGGAGCCAGTCTGGAGGTAGCTATGGTGTTAGCTCCGGCTTTATCGGTAATGAGGTCGACTTTACCGATGACGATCTTCCATTTTAATAGATTTTAAGTTGATAATGTAAGGAGGTAACTTCTTTGAGGCATGAAAGAGGACGCAGACCGCGCAAAAAAGTATGTGCTTTCTGTGTTGACAAAGTACAAGATATTGACTACAAAGAAGTAGGCCGTATTCGGAAGTATATTTCGGAGCGGGGAAAAATCCTTCCTCGTCGTATTTCTGGCAACTGTGCTAAGCACCAACGCCAGTTAACAATTGCCATTAAGAGGGCTAGAAATATTGCCCTGCTTCCATTTACAGCCGAATAGAGATAGACAAGGTATGATTATTAGGAGGGGGCCAACTAGGTCCTCTCTTTTAGTATCAACTAATAATAAGGGAAGACAGGAGGAAATACTCCAAACCGCCCCAGAGTTACTCTGTATTGCAATACGGAAAATACCAAAATATTATTAAAGGACTTTAGAAAATCTAAAGAGAAATACTTCTACTTAGATAATCAGAGGTCATTAAGACCCAGAGATACAGTCAATGCGAGAAGAAGGAGGTAAATAATATGAAAGTAATCCTAACCCAAGATGTAAAGGGCAAAGGCAAAAAAGGCGAGATTGTTAATGTATCCGAAGGCTACGCTCGTAATTTTCTTTTTCCGAAAAATTTAGCCTTAGAAGCTACTGAGGGTAACTTAAAGGAACTTGCTCGGAACAAAGCTATTCTTGAGCAACAAAAGGCTGAAGAACTGGCAGAGGCGAAATTATTGGCCAAGCAACTAGAGAAGATCAGCCTGACCTTAGCCGTTAAGACCGGTGGAGATGGCAGATTATTCGGTTCCATCAATACAAAAGATATTGGCGAAGAAATTGAGAAAAAACATGGTCTTGTCATTGACAGGAGAAAAATAGATCTTAAGGGGCCTATCAAAAACCTTGGTGATCACAAGGTTAATATTAAGCTCCATCCAGAGGTTACCGCCACCATAAACATAAATGTTGTTGCAGCAGATTGAAAGGGGACTAACCTGGAAAAATGAAAGAGGCATTGCAGAATAAAGAGGGTTTACTTAAGGGTTTACAAAAAAAAGGCTCGGAAGTTAAGCTTAGTGAGGAAGCCTTAGCGAAACACCAAATTGATGGGCTACTGGAGTTGATAGCCAAGCTCTTAGGTCCTGATAAAATGGTACTTAAGGCCACTAAATTAAACGCTCTTACATATTTAAGGTCAGAAAATTTAACCGAAAAAAAACTAGCCCTCAAGAGACTGATTTACGAGGATCCGACCCAGAACCTGACTACCGAAGATTCGGATTTGCCTCAGTTTATTAATAAAATGAAGGATAAAATAGCTGAGATTATTGCCTACCGCTCTTTGGAAGAACAGCTAGAACAGCAAGTAGTGCAAATCATGCAAGAGCGGCAAGAGAAGTACTTCAACGAAGTTAAACTGCAGATAGTCAAGAGTGCTACTCCTACACCAGAGAACGCTCAAACTTTAAAAAGGTTGGCCTTGCTGGAGAAGAAGAATGCTACTGGTTTAGCTCGTTCGGCTATGGAGGCCTTAAGGCCGACAACGCTAGAAGAAATAGTAGGTCAAAAAAGAGGGGTCAAATCCCTGCTGGCTAAAATGTCTAGCCCTTATCCTCAGCATATTTTGATTTATGGCCCCCCCGGAGTTGGTAAAACCAGTGCGGCCAGACTTGTTTTGGAACAAGTTAAGCAATTATCCGGTTCCCCTTTTGCTGATAATGCCCCTTTTATCGAAATAGATGGGACCACCTTACGCTGGGATCCAAGAGACGTAACGAACCCTTTATTGGGTTCCGTTCATGACCCTATTTATCAGGGAGCCAGAAAGGATTATGCCGATACAGGAATACCCGAACCTAAGCTAGGATTAGTATCCGAGGCCCACGGCGGCATACTTTTTATTGATGAGATCGGCGAGATGGATCCGATGCTACAGAATAAATTGCTCAAAGTACTGGAGGACAAGCGAGTCTATTTTGAATCCGCTTACTATGATGCACATGATCCTAATGTGCCTCAATATATTAAAAAACTTTTTGCCGAAGGGGCTCCGGCTGATTTTGTCTTAATCGGCGCTACTACCAGAGATCCTAGTGAGATCAGCCCGGCTATTAGATCTCGTTGCGCCGAGGTGTATTTTGAACCCTTAACGCCGCAGGATATTGTCTATATAATCGAGAATGCAGCAGGTAAATTAGGAGTCCGTTTGGAAAAGGAAATTCCCTATCTGATTAGTGAATATACAATCGAAGGGCGTAAAGCCAATAATATTCTAGCTGATGCTTACGGCTTGGCCATTTACCGCCACAAAACTCAGGGTGAATCAGCCCAAGAGCCATTGATCACCAAGGAAGATATTTATGAGGTAATCCAAACAGCTCGTCTAACACCTTATGTGACTGTAAAAGCTTCTAGTAAAAAGGAAGTCGGTCGTGTTCTGGGGCTGGGGGTGGTCGGCTACCTGGGTTCTGTCTTAGAAATTGAGGCGGTAGCTTTTCCTGCTCTAGATAAAGGAAAAGGACAAGTCCGTTTTAATGAGACGGCAGGT
The DNA here is from genome assembly GCA_033809185.1 of Clostridiaceae bacterium. Lineage (GTDB taxonomy): Bacteria > Bacillota > Peptococcia > DRI-13 > JAPXME01 > JAPXME01. The sequence goes on along the minus strand of JAPXME010000002.1, from coordinate 8,819 downwards.
AGTATGGCCAAGGATTCAGTGTTTAATGCCGCCTCTGTGCTACGTAAGCTTACTGGTGAGGACCTGATGAATTATGATTTACATATCAATGTAGTCGGTGGCGGCAAAATTGACGGGCCTTCAGCAGGTGTGGCTATCTGCCTGGCAGTATATAGTGCCGTTACTGGACAAGCTTTACGACAAGATACTGCTGTGACAGGAGAGATTTCTATCCAGGGTCGCGTTAAGGCAGTCGGTGGTGTATTTGAAAAAGTATATGGAGCCAAGCAAGCAGGAATGACACGGGTATTAGTACCTAGAGATAATGGAGCTGACGTGCCCAACAATATCCATAACATTAAAATAACTCAAATTGATACTATAGAAGACGCTTTGGAATATATGCTTACTTAGTGATTGATACGGGAAGAAAGGGTGAGCAAAATGGATACAATGATTGAAAGAGTACCTCCTTATAACCTTGAGGCTGAACAAGCTCTCCTCGGTTCTATGATGCTGGATCTGGAGGCAGTTAATATTGCTTCGGAAATCCTGCAACCAGAGGATTTTTACAGGGAATCCCATCGGGTGATTTTCTTGGCATTACTGGATTTAGAAGTCCGTGGCGAACCAATTGATATGATCACCTTAACTGAAGAGCTCCGTCAACAGAACAATTTAGAAAAGGTTGGAGGAGTATCCTACGTTGCCACCTTGGCTAATATAGTGCCTAGTGCGGCAAATGCCCGTTATTATGCCAATATAATTGAAGAAAAGGCTATTCTGCGCAGATTGATTCAATTTGCTAATAATATTGCCAGCCGCTGTTATGAGGACAGTGAGGAAACCCATGAGCTGCTAGATAGCGCCGAACGGGCTATTTTGGAGATCGCCGGGAACAGAAGTACTGGGGGACTGGTTCCTGTCAAAGAAGTCATAGGTGATACCTTAGAGAAAATTGAATACCTGGCCGGCAAGAAAGGCAGTATTACAGGGGTCCCCAGCTTTTTTACTGATTTAGACAATATGACCTCCGGTTGGCAGCCTTCAGATCTTATAATCGTAGCTGCCCGACCTTCAATGGGTAAGACTTCTTTATGTCTTAACATTGCTCAAAACGCTGCTATACGGGGAAAAATCCCTGTTGCTATCTTCAGCTTGGAAATGTCCAAAGAACAATTGGTGCAAAGACTGATGAGTTCAGAAGCCATGATCGATCAGCATAAGCTCCGTACAGGACGCTTGCTCGATGAGGAGTGGGTACGTCTGACTAGGGCTGTACAACCTCTCTCCACGGCGAAACTTTTTATTGATGATACACCTGCCATCTCTATCCTGGAATTGAGGGCAAGAGCCAGAAGGCTTAAAGCCGAAAAAGGGCTAGGGCTAATAGTCATCGACTATTTACAATTGATGCAGGTAGGTGGACGTATCGAAAGCCGGCAACAGGAAATCTCGGAAATATCTCGTTCTTTGAAAGCTTTAGCTAGAGAACTGAACGTGCCGGTAATTGCTTTATCCCAGCTATCAAGAGCTGTAGAGCAGACTGCTGAGAAAAAACCGTCCTTAAGTCATTTACGTGAATCAGGAGCCTTGGAACAAGATGCCGATCTGGTAATGTTTATTTATCGGGACGATTATTATAATCCAGAAAGTGAAAAACCAGGTATTGCTGAATTAATTATCGCCAAGCACAGAAATGGCCCCACCGGCTCAGTAGAGCTAGGATTTATCAAGGAATTCACGAAATTTGTGAATTTAGATAGAGTGCATAGTTAGTAGAATCCGTAGAAACCAGGTAAAATTCGCAAGATAAATGAACTGGAATGATAAATCCCGAATATTAAATGTTGCGTACTCCATGAACATTCGGATTTGTTGACTTTGTCGATGAAAATTGTTACAATTAGTTTCGGTGTTGTACAAAGAGGGAAGTAACTCAGATAGGTATTATCTATTTGAGTTATATTTTTGTGTGGAATAAGTATGGGCGAAAGTTCTAAGGCTCCCTCTCTTTAGAAGCTGGAGTAGAACTTAAGGAGGCAGAACAGATGAAAAATAGGTATGATGTTGTGATCATTGGAGCAGGTCCGGCCGGTATTTTTGCAGCTTTAGAGCTAACAGAGCTGAACAAAAATGTCTCCATTTTAATCGTTGATAAAGGTAGAAACATTAATGATAGACATTGTCCGTTAACTAAGGTGGGTCATTGTATCCGTTGCCAACCCTGTGGAATAATGAGCGGTTGGGCAGGTGCAGGTGCTTTTAGTGATGGGAAGCTCTCCCTTTCACCAGAGGTAGGTGGCCGCTTGTTAGAGTACGTCACTGAGGAGCAGGCCAAAGAATATATCAACTATGCAGATAGTATTTATCTACGCTTTGGAGCCAACGATAAAGTACACGGTCTGGATTCGAAAAAAATTGATGATTTGATATATGAATCCTCCAGGTACAATATTAAGTTAGTACCTTGCCCTGTAAGACACTTAGGTACAGAGCTTAGCTATAATGTTCTTCGGGATATGTATGTTCATTTGGTAAATGAAACAAACACAGAATTTGCCCAGTTAACCACCGTTGAGGAAATCGTTGTTCAGGGTCAACAAGTAAAAGGCATTAAGACTGTCAATAACAAAGGTGAAAAGCAAGAGATAGAGGCTTCATTTGTCATTGCAGCCCCTGGAAGAGTAGGAGCACAATGGCTAACTGATCAAGTCAACAAATTAGGTATCAAGACTACTAACAATGAGGTAGATATTGGTGTTAGGGTTGAAGTCCCTAATTCCATCATGGATCATCTGACTAAGGAGCTTTATGAAGCTAAACTCGTCTACTATTCCGATACTTTTGAGAATAAGGTGCGTTCCTTCTGCATGAACCCTGGCGGAGTAGTCTCCGAAGAAATCTATGATCGGGAAATTGCTGTGGTAAACGGCCACTCCTATGCTGATCCTAAGCGGAAGACTAACAATACAAACTTTGCTTTGCTTGTTTCCACTCGTTTCACAGAACCATTTAATCAACCAATTCAATACGGAAAATATATTGCTACAGCTGCCAATATGCTTACTGGTGGCGGAGTAATGATTCAGCGCTTAGGTGACCTGCTGAAGGGTCGTCGTACTGATGCTAGTCGCTTAGCCAAATCTACTACCATTCCCACCTTGAAGAGTGCTATCCCAGGGGATTTAAGCTTTGTACTACCCCAAAGGTATCTCACCTCTATAGTGGAAACTTTGAAGGCTTTTGATAACCTAGCCCCGGGTCTTTACAGCAAAAACACCCTTCTTTATGGTGCCGAGGTTAAGTTCTATTCTTCAAAGGTTGATGTAGATAAGAACCTAGAAACAGAGATTAAGGGTCTCTATGCCATCGGTGATGGTGCTGGTATTACCAGAGGGCTAATGCAAGCCTCTGTAACCGGAATTATGGTGGCTCGTCATATACTAGAACAGCCAAAATAAGTAGGAGTTTTAGGCGAATTTATTAATTTTCCTTAAATTGTTCAATGCAAAAGTGTTGACAGAATGGCCAACCTCCTGTATCATATATACTTGCGAGGTGGCGTGGACGCCAGTAGTCTGGCGACAAGCCGCTAAATTTATCTAGTGAGCCATTAGCTCAGTCGGCAGAGCACCTGACTTTTAATCAGGGTGTCCCGCGTTCGAGTCGCGGATGGCTCACCATCTCAAAAGCATACCCGCCTGATTTGGCGGGTTTTTTGTTTTTATTATAACCAGTCCCTATTCTTAAT
>JAPXME010000002.1:0-5076 GCA_033809185.1 Clostridiaceae bacterium | reverse complement strand
GGAGAATACAGACCCATTAGGTGCGGGAACTTTTATCTAAAAACAAAACAGAACACCCTCACTTCTAAACGCAGTGAAAGTGGGGGATGAATGTTTTTTTGGCGAAGCCAAACTATTGTTATTTCCCTAGCCAATAAGTGATATAATATATAGTATATAGACTATAGTAAAGGAGGTGTTAAGATGCTAAGAACTATGCAGATAAGGGTTAAGAATGGCCATAAAATGTATCCATATTTTGACGACATGTGCTTAAAGGCTAAAAACCTATACAATGTGGGCAACTTCTACATTAGACAATGCTTAACTGGACTTAAGAAGGATGTTAAGGATTTAACTCCTAATGAAAAAGATGCCATAGAGTTAATTAATAACACTATCCCGAAATTGAACCAAGTCAAGCTAGACTATTATAACAAAAGAGCAGCAAATGAAAGCCTTAAACCTAAGGATAAGCAAAAAGAAGTTGAAAAAGCTTCAGAGTATAGCTTACTAAGTAAGGAAAATTCATTTTTAGGCTACAATCTCTTAGAAGGTGTATTTAAGTTAATCAATCAGCCTGACTATATGGCTTTACCAGGGCAAGTTAATCAACAGGTCTTAAGGCTATTAATGAGAGATTGGAAGAGCTTCTTCGCTTCAGTTGGAGATTATAAAGTAAATCCCTCTAAGTACAATGGTAGACCGAAACCACCTAGATATGCCAAAAAGAATGGTAGAAAAACTGCTATGTTTACTAGTCAAATATGTAAAATCAAAGATGATAAGTATCTAAGATTTCCTAAGACTAAGTTACAGTTAAACATTGGTAAGCTTGGTTTAATTGATGGCAAACTAAAAGAGGTAAGAGTTGTACCAGGGTATAACTACTACACTGTTGAAGTTGTTTTAGAAACCTTAGAGAGCCATGAGGTTAAGGAAGCTAGAGAGAAAAAGCTAGATAATCAACCTAAGAGAATTGTAGGCATAGATTTAGGTTTAGACAATCTTGCAACCATGGTAAATAATATAGGCTTACAACCTGTGATTATTAAGGGCAAGGTGCTAAAAAGCATAAATCATTACTACAATAAAAAGAGGGCTTATTACTACAGCATATTAAGGCAAGGTAAATCCCAAAGTGAAGGTAGGTTTACTTCAAGAAAACTACAGAGCCTTAATGAGAAGAGAAATGCTAAGGTTAAAGATTATATGCATAAGGCATCAAGAGTTATAGTTAACTATTGTGCAGATAACGACATAGACACCATAGTAATAGGTAAAAATGACAACTGGAAACAGAGCATTAATATTGGCAAAACAAATAACCAAAAGTTTGTCAGTATCCCTCATAATAAACTAATTCAGATGATAGAATATAAGGCTCATGAAGTAGGTATTAAGGTAATCATAACTGAAGAAAGCTATACCTCTAAGGCTAGCTTCTTTGACCATGATATTTTGCCTAAATACAATAAAGATAATAATGCTAAATATAATTTCAGTGGCAAAAGAGTTAAGAGGGGCTTGTATAAGACTAGTGCAGGTCTATTAGTTAACGCAGATGTTAACGGAGCATTAAATATAATAACAAAAGTAATCCCTGATGCTTTCAAGATAAGGGATATAGGGTTCGTGACCAACCCACAAGTGTTAAGCATTGCTTAGGCGATGATGCATGAGAAACCCCCACTTCTTAGCGACAGCGTAAGTGGGGGAGGTTCATTATAACCAGTCCCTATTCTTAATTAATGATTTTCCCCTCCCATTAGAATAGGGACACGGCTAGCTAAGTGAAAAACAACTTTTATTTAATTTTTAGAATTCATGAAATGAAGTATAGCAGACAATATATAAAAATACTGTCGAAATAAGTAATATATGGAAATTTTATAAAATAATGCATTTAGCTGAAAATAAGGAATATACTGTAAATTCACAAAACAGAAGTTCCCAGCATCCGGTCTTAGTGCATATCTTGTATTCGAATAACACAGATGCCATGTTCACTATAGAAAGAGCTATTTCGTTCAGGGAAGTGAACCACCCCCTCTTTTTTGTGCTCTAAAGGTAAATTTTGCACTTGATTCAGCTATAAATCTGTGCTATTATGTAAAAGCTGGTGTCAGCAAGCCTCATCATCTTTGGCCCGGTGGTCAAGTGGTTAAGACACGGCCCTTTCACGGCTGTAACACGGGTTCGAATCCCGTCCGGGTCACCATTTTAATAAGGGCGATTAGCTCAGCTGGGAGAGCGCTTGCCTTACAAGCAAGATGTCGGCGGTTCGATCCCGTCATCGCCCACCATTTTATTTGCGGAGCTGTGGTGTAGTGGCCTAACATGCCTGCCTGTCACGCAGGAGATCGCGAGTTCGACTCTCGTCAGCTCCGCCATTTATCTAGACTAGATTGCCCTGCTTAAGGTGCTATTTAAATATTTCTACTGTTTGCCCGATATGCGGGTGTGGTTCAATGGTAGAACTCCAGCTTCCCAAGCTGGCGGCGAGGGTTCGATTCCCTTCACCCGCTCCATATCTGCCTAACCGATATAAAACAAACCCACCATCTAAGATGGTGGGTCATTTACTTGAGGCGATAATAAGGAATAGGTTTCTTTACGAAGTGTGATTTAATGTGGTATAATATCACCGTTGTTATATGAAGGAGGCGTTTTCCATATGAGTAAAGTACATATTAAGACTATTAATAAACAAAATCTTGCCCAGACATTGAGAACAGGTGGCTGTGGTGAATGTCAGACTTCTTGCCAATCAGCTTGCAAAACCTCTTGCACTGTATCTAACCAAGACTGTCTGAAAAAATAAATAAGTTAAAGGGGACCCGGCTGGGTCCATTTTTTTAGCCAAGAATTTCTAGATTCTACATTATATTTTTTACTAGTTTGTTCTAAATCGAAGTTCTATCGGTGGAGGTTAACATGAACCTGGATTTTTCTCTAATTCATCGTTTTAAGCAGAATGATTATTATATTGTTTTAGATATAAACAGCGGTGCTGTTCACAGTTTAAGCCCCGAGGCCTGGGAGTATTTGAATATCCTAGAGGAAGAGAAGGGCGATGTGGACAATACCCGTCGTGTGCTACAAGACAAATACTCTGCGACAGAACTGGATGACCTACATTCGGCCTTCGAGGAACTAATCAAAGAAGGCTTACTTTTTAGTCACGATCCTTCCGTAGAGAACTATCAGCCTCCAGAAGATCTAGTAGTCAAAGCCTTATGTCTCCATGCGGCCCATGATTGTAACTTACGCTGTCGCTATTGTTTTGCAGGTACAGGGGATTTTGGCGGTGATCGGGGCATAATGGATCTGGAAACAGGCAAAAAGGCGATAGATTTTCTTTTGCAGGCCTCCGGCAGCAGACGCCATGTAGAAATCGATTATTTTGGGGGAGAACCCTTACTGAATTTTTCTGTGGTGCGTGAACTAATTGAATACGGCCAGGAACAGGCTGCCTTACAGGGTAAAATTCTCAAACAGACCCTAACTACTAATGGTCTATTGCTGAACCGGGAGATCGGGGAATATTTGGATAACAAAGGTGTAAACCTAATATTAAGTATTGACGGCAGGCCCGAGGTTCATGACAAAATGCGGCCTGGGGTAGGGGGCCAAGGAAGTTATCAACGAGTAGCTCAGTCCATAAAGGATTACCTCGAGTACGGAAATCATGATAACTACTATGTCAGAGGGACTTATACTCATTTTAATCTTGATTTCTGCCAGGATGTCCTTCATCTAGTGGAACAGGGCTTTAGGCAAGTCTCCGTTGAGCCTGTGGTAGCTTCAGAAGAATGTGAGTATGCCCTCAAAGATGAGGATCTGCCTCAGCTGATGCAACAATATGATGAATTGGCTGAAGCTTGGTACGAAGCCTACAAGCAAGGAAAGCCTTTTAATTTCTTTCATTTCAACGTGAGTTTGAGTAAGGGACCCTGCCTGCCCCGACGCTTAACAGGATGTGGCGCAGGCAATGAATATATGGCTGTTACACCGGAAGGAGATCTTTATCCTTGTCATCAATTTGTTGGGAACAAAGATTTTCTATTAGGTAATGTCTGGAAAGGTCCTACAAATCAAGAGCTTCTTGATATATTTAAACGAACCCATGTCTTTACTAAGGAAGAATGTCGAAATTGTTGGGGTCGCTTTTTCTGCGGTGGTGGCTGTCATGCCAATGCCTACAATTTCAACAAGGATTTGAGGGAGCCATATAAATTAGGGTGCCAACTGCAATTAAAAAGGTTAGAATGTGCCATATATCTACAAGTTCGCTTGGCTGAAGAGGAAGTCAGTTAACCTTGAATTAAGTAAAAAAATGATAGATATGTGGATCAAGTTGGCTAAAATAAGGATATTGAGTATTGTCGTAAATCAATTTTCTAGCTGACAATGTTCGTCTTGTATGAGGTTGGCGGTCATGTTATAATGACCTTGTCCGTTTTCAAAAGTATTCTGAAGGTCCACTTTCTTACGTTAGGAATAAACTATAAGAGAGGAAGGTGAGGAAACCTAAGTACCGATGGTACCTAGGACAGAATGAAGGAGAATGAGATCTTGACCAGACTAAGAGGTCTTATTAGCTCAATCATTAATAAGCCTCAAGGGTTGAAACGTAAAGGGATAATTATTGCTTCAGTTGTATGTATAGCTCTGGTGGCCGGATTGTTGATTAGCAGCAATAGTAAAGCGGAAGCTACTGTGCTGATGATTAACGGCAAGGATATGGCTGTAGTTAGCGATGAAAAGCAAGTTGAAGCAGTACTAGAGAGAATTAAGACAGATTTTATAGAGCAGGGTTATACTCCAGTAGAGTGTCTTACCCAGATTACATATGATGATACATTAGTTAGGGCAGCAGCCAGTCCAGTTAACGATCAACATCTGTATAATCTTCTCAAAGATCTATTGGTCTGGGAAATTGAGTGCAAAGCCATTGAGATTAATGGTGAATCAGTTATTAACTTGGCTAATGAAGAATTTGCTCAAATGACATTGGAAAATCTTAAAAAGTATTATCTACCGGAAATAGCCGAAGGCGAAGGGCTGGTAGCCGTTGAAGATGCAGATTTTGTT
>JAPXME010000001.1:29424-37857 GCA_033809185.1 Clostridiaceae bacterium | reverse complement strand
AACTCCAAGCGTTGGTTATATTCCTCAGAACCTAATCCCTCATAAATATAGGAAGGATGAGTTAAGGCCTGATTAATAAGCTCCAAATTATTCTCCAGGGGTAAGTTGAGTTTATGTAATAACTGTTGTAATTGTTTTTTGCGCTGTATACTGAGCAAATTTATCACCCTTTGTCGTAATCAAGATCTCCAATTGTGCTAGTAACATTTGAAAGGAGGCTGGATAAGCCTCCTTTCTATTATACAACATTTTATACTATATTATGGTACTTCTTTTGACAGTTAAATAATTAATCCTTAAATTTCCCCAAGAGTATGGAAGCGTTGTGTCCGCCAAATCCTAAGGAATTACTTAAGGCATAATTGACAGTCATTTGCCGAGCCTTATTAGGCACATAGTCTAAATCACATTCCGGATCAGGATTTTCTAAATTTATTGTAGGAGGTACAAGATCATTGGCGATTGCTAAAGCTGTCGCTACAGCTTCTATACCGCCGGCAGCTCCTAGCAAATGTCCCGTCATTGATTTTGTAGAACTTATCGCTAGTTTTGTCGGATTAGGACCCATAACTGACTTGATAGCCATAGTTTCATATTTATCGTTCATTTCCGTAGAGGTACCATGAGCATTAATATAATCAAGTTCCTCCGGCTTAATCCCTGCGTCCTGGATGGCTAGCGCCATAGCTCTAGCAGCCCCTTCTCCTCCTGGGGCAGGTGCTGTAATATGATGAGCGTCAGCCGTAGCTCCATAGCCTAACATTTCAGCATAAATCTTCGCCCCTCTTTTTTGGGCACTTTCTAAGCTTTCCAAAACTACTATTCCACAGCCTTCACCCATTACAAAGCCATTGCGTTTAGCATCAAAAGGACGGCTGGCTTTGGTGGGTTCCTCATTATTAGTGGACAAGGCTTTCATTGAACTAAATCCGGCTAAAGCCAGAGGCGTAACGGCAGCCTCACTTCCACCGGAAATAACGATATCAGCGTCACCCCGCTGGATTAACCTAAAGGCATCACCGATGGCATGGGTACCTGAAGCACAAGCTGTTACTACAGTTGTATTAGGTCCTTTAGCGCCAAGACTAATAGCTACCTGACCGGAAGCCATATTGCCGATCATCATCGGCACGAAAAAAGGACTGACCCGATTAGGACCTTTCTCATGTAATACCAAAGTGGTCTCTTCCATCAGATCGATCCCACCAATACCTGAGCCCAGAATAACTCCTACTTTATTCTTATCAACTTGTTCCAATTCTAACTGAGCATCTTCAACTGCCATTAGAGCAGCAGCTGCAGCAAACTGAGTGAACCGGGCCATTCTTCTAGCTTCTTTTTTATCTAAATATTGAGTTGGTTCAAAATCCTTAACCTCACCGGCAATTCTCACCGGAAAATTTTCACATGGAAATCGCGTAATAGGCCCTATCCCTGATTGCCCGCTAATAAGGGCCTGCCAAAACTTCTCCACTCCCGTTCCAACAGGTGATATAGCAGCAAGTCCAGTGATTACAACTCTGTTTTTCATAGCTCACCTCGAGTATTAAGATTTAGATCCTTAGAATGAATTTATTTAATCCTTTGCTCAATTCGACTTAACTAAAGAATTCGTAAGTCGCAGAAAGCAAAGTGTGGATTATCTCTTTTACAGACAAAATTGCAGTGATTTTGTCAATTCCTTCACCAGTGAAGACTAGCCCGTTAACTAAATCCCCTTGTTGAGCTTTGCTTAAAGCCTCGATAATACAAAAATTATGAGAGCATTTTTTTAAACATTGTCGACAAGTTAAAGGGGGAATTCTCTTCTCTTTAGCAAGTCTTTCCGTAAAATCATTCCGAAGAGCTCGGGCCGGATATCCCACTGGACTATCAATCAGAATCAGATCTTCTTGACCAGCTTTAACATAATAGTCTTTTAAGCTAGGTGCTGCGCTGGATTCATGGCTGGCAGCAAACCTTAAACCTAACTGAGCACCATCGGCACCACTCAGGAAAGCCTGGGCTAAATCTTTCCCATCAACAATACCACCGGCGGCGATTACAGGGATATTGACCTCCTTTTTTACCAGGGGGATAAGTTCCAACAGAGATTGCTCTGTTCCCAGGTGTCCACCAGCTTCTTTACCTTCAACAATAACCGCAGCAGCTCCTAATTTCTCAGCTATCTTAGCTAATTTAGGAGTTGAAACAATCGGAATGATTGGTACATCTGCCTTTTGGCCTAAGGTGAACATATCTCTGGAAAAACCTGCGCCAGAAACGATAAGATCGATCTTCTCTTCAATAGCAGCCTGTACGATACCCGAAAAATTACTAGCAGCAAACATAATGTTTATACCGATTATTCCTTTTGTTAAGGCTCTTGCTGCTCTTATTTCCTGTCTTAATTCTTCAACATCGAGACCACTTGCGGCGATAAGACCTATTCCACCTTCTTCAGCCACTGCTGCAGCTAAGGGGGCCATAGAAATGCGGATTGCCATACCACCTTGGATTATTGGGATTTGAGCTTTTAAATCTCCTATTTGTAAATTCGGTAGTTTCATCGAACATACCCTCCTCAAAGTTCCTAGGCGGTATTTATCCTTCTTTTTTAATGGAGGTCCCGTAAATACGGGACCTCAAGTTAAAATCAATTGTCACATTAAACTTTAGACTTAATATAATCTACTGCGTCACCTACGTTTTTGATCTTCTCAGCTTCCTCATCAGGGATTTCAATATCAAATTCCTCTTCCAAAGCCATGATCAACTCCACCACATCCAGGGAATCAGCGTTAAGATCGTCAAAGCTGGTTTCCATTTTAATATCATCTGCTTCAACTCCAAGTTGTTCAGCAACGATACTTTTAACTTTGTCGAATACTTGCATCCCGTTCACCTCCTTCCCCAAACTACCCTTGATATGTACCTTCTATGGGGCAGTTATTGCATTGTCATACCTCCGTCCACAGCTATTACCTGACCGGTAATATACTGGGCACTGTCACTTACTAAGAATAAGACCAGATTTGCCACATCATCAGGATTGCCTAAGCTTCCAACAGGTATACGCTGCGCCAATTGTTTCCTAGCCTCTTCAGTAATTTGCTCTGTCATTTCTGTTTGGATGAATCCTGGTGCTACAGCATTTACCATTATAGCACGGCTAGCCAGTTCTTTGGCAAGGCTTTTTGTTAAGCCAATAATGCCGGCTTTGGCGGCTGCGTAATTGACTTGTCCTGCATTGCCCTCTAGGGCTACTACAGAGCTGATATTTACTATCCGACCGGAACGCTTTTTTATCATTGGTCGGGAGGCTGCCCGGCAACAATTGAACACTCCTGTTAAATTTGTATTGATAACCCGCTGCCAATCCTCATCTTTTAAACGCATGATCAAATTATCTCTAGTGATCCCTGCATTATTAACTAAAATATCTAATTGTCCGTATTTGGTCAAGACTGTTTTAATCATTTCTTCAACTTCAGAAGAGGAAGAAACATCTGCCCGATAGATAGACCCTTCTGCCCCTTCGGCTTTTATCATATCTAGAGTTTCTTGGGCAGCAGCTTCATTACCTTGATAATTAATTACGATCTTCGCTCCTGCTTGGGCTAACTTTAGAACAATAGCCCGACCTATGCCACGGGAACCACCTGTCACAAGGGCAACCCTTCCTTGTAGTTCATTCATTGATCTCAGCCTCCCTTAAAGCCGCCAAGGTCTTATTCAAGCTGACTTGATCCTCAATATTATAGATAGCTACATTTTTAGCAATCTTTTTAATCAAGCCACTTAGTACCTTGCCAGGTCCAATTTCAATAAAAGTGTTGACGCCCAAATCCACCAATTTCTCCACAGATTGTTGCCATTTAACTGGTGCAGCTACTTGTCTAATTAAATTATCTTGTATGACTGTTGCCTTAGTAGTAACATCTGCCGTAAGGTTAGCAATAACGGGAAATGCGGCATCATTGATAGTTACCTGCCCCATTAACTCACTGAGTCGTTCTGAGACTGGATGTAACAAGCTGGAATGGAAGGGTCCACTAACCTGCAATTTAATTGCTCTTTTAGCTCCAAAGCTTTTGGCTAAGTCAATAGCCTTCTCTACTGCTGGTGTTCCTCCGGCAATAACAATCTGCCCGGGACAGTTATAGTTGGCTGGTTCAACTACTCCGGCAGTAGATGTCTCTTGACACAATTCGTCTGTTTTATCTGCCGACAAGCCTAAGACAGCAGCCATCGTTCCTTCCCCTGGCGGTACTGCCTCCTGCATCAAGATCCCCCTTTGACGGACTAACCAGACTGCATCAGAGAATTCCAAAGCCCCTGCTGCCACAAGAGCCGCATATTCACCTAAGGAGTGACCGGCAGCATAATCAGCCTTAATTCCTTCAGCTTCCAAAGCTTTTAAGAGGGCTACACTTACAGTCAAGATAGCCGGTTGAGTATTAGCCGTTAGGCGTAAATCCTCTTCAGAGCCTGAAAAACACATTTTGCTAATGTTTATACCCAATCTATGATCAGCCTGCTCAAAAATTACCCTAGCCGCTGCAGAATGAGAAAAAATTTCTTGGCCCATACCTACATATTGAGCACCTTGTCCCGGAAAAACAAATGCGATCTTTCTCATATAACCTCCAACAATCAATTAATTAATTCTACGAGTAACTAATTACGAAAGTCTACACTAAACTAATTTACAAGGTTAGCTCTATCAATTAAGACACCCTTAGCCTCATTGATAATTTCCGTAATAATATCTTGAGCTGGCTGAATTTTATGTACCATAGCCGCAACTTGCCCTGCCATTAAGGAACCCATTTCTACATCACCCTTAATTACTGCATCATGGAGACGACCTGTTCCTAATGCTTCAAACTCCTCTGCAGAAGAGCCAGACTTTTCTAGGCGTTGAAATTCTTTAGTCAACTTATTACGTAAGGTGCGAACATAATGACCATCAATGCCAGTAAGAACAGTAGCCCGATCCTTAGCCTTCAAGATAGCCTGTTTATAATTGTCATGAACAGTGCATTCCGTGGCACAAATAAATCTCGTGCCTATCTGAACACCAACTGCGCCTAAGCATAAAGCAGCTGCAAACTGCCGCCCGTCAGCAATACCACCGGCAGCAATTACAGGTATATCAACAGCATCAACAATCTGCGGCACCAAAGCCATCGTAGTTAGTTCACCTACATGACCTCCACATTCCATCCCTTCAGCAATCAGACCATCTACCCCAACCCTTTCCAGTCTTTTTGCTAAAGCCACAGAGGCCACTAAAGGAAACACCTTAATTCCAGCTTCCTTGAATTGAGAAATATATTTGCCGGGATTACCAGCACCAGTAGTTACAACGGCTACCTTTTCCTCTGTAACAACTTGAACAATTTCCTCGACAAAAGGCGAGTTTAAATAAATATTTACCCCAAAAGGTTTACTGGTTATAGCTTTGACTTTTTGGATCTGCTCACGAATAATATGACCTGGTGCACCGCCGGCCCCTATAATTCCAAGCCCCCCTGCTTCTGATACTGCAGCGGCTAGATCTGCCGTTGCAACCCAAGCCATGCCGCCTTGGAAAAGAGGATATTTGATATTCAACATTTCAGTTATTCGCGTTTTAAATATTTGCTCCCCTACTGCCATTGACTGTTTCCTCCTTACTTAGACCACTCTAAGGCACAGGAACCGAAGGTTAACCCTGCTCCGAATCCTACCATGACTATCTTGTCACCCTTTTTAATTCTTCCGGCCTGTACTTCCTCAGCTAAGGCCACCGGAATTGAGCCCGAGGACATATTACCGTATCTATCTAAATTAACCACAACTTTTGCTGGATCTATTTTTAATCGTTTTATTGCTGCATCGATTATTCTGAGATTAGCCTGGTGGGGAATTAAGACATCAATATCATCTGCTGTTAAACCGGCATTTTCTAAGGTACGTTGCGTCGAATCACTCATAGCTCTAACAGCAAATTTGAAGACATCACTACCATCCATATGAACAAAGTGTTCTTTTTGCTCAACTGTTTCAAGACTAGCTGGTTTCTTAGAGCCTCCCGCTGGCAACCTTAAGTGATAACCACCTGAACCTTCTGCGCCTAATTCGAAAGCTAAAAAGCCACCTTCATCTACAGCCTTAAGTACTGCAGCACCGGCACCATCACCGAATAAGACACAGGTATTACGATCTTCCCAATCCAATATACGGCTAATACAATCAGCTCCAATAACTAGGGCCGTCTTATATTGTCCTGTAGCAACGAATTGTTGGCCCACATTTAGGGCATAGACAAAGCCAGTACATCCGGCAGAAAGGTCAAAGGCAGCAGCATTGACAGCTTTTATATTATCCTGAACTATGCAGGCCGTAGAAGGAAAAGACATATCCGGAGTAGCAGTACCTAAAATTATTAAGTCGACCTCTTCCGGAGACACGTCGGCATCTTTCAGGGCTTGCAGGGCTGCTCTAGAAGCTAAATCAGAGGTTGCTTCTTCGGCAGCTACTTTTCTGCGCTCACGGATTCCAGTACGCGAGATTATCCATTCATCTGATGTATCAACTATTTTCTCCAGATCCTGATTAGTTAAGATTTGCTCAGGAACGCTGTAGCCTACTCCAACAATACCGACCTGTCGTATCTTGTTAGACATAATTACACCGACTTTCATATTTCATAATTACTCAACACTCTTAGTTAAAGCATCCACAAAATCATTCTTCACACATTCCATAGCTGCTTTGATAGCATTAGTTATAGCTGAAGCCTTTGAACTTCCGTGGCAGATAATACTGACACCCTTAACTCCCAATAGAGGTGCGCCGCCATAAGCAGAATAATCCATTCTTTTTTTCAGAGCTTTTAATGCAGGATAAAGCATAAAAGCTCCCAGTTTATTACGGGCAGATTTATCAATTTCTTCCTTCAATAAGGTGAAAATCGATAGAGCTGTACCTTCGATTACTTTTAGAATAGTGTTACCGATAAAGCCATCGCAGACCATTACATCAGCCTCACCGCTTAAGACATCACGGCCTTCGATATTTCCTTGAAAGTTAAGGCCAGGAAGGTCCTTCAATAACTCATGGGTCTTAATGACCAGTTCATTACCTTTAGTTTCTTCAGTTCCATTACTGACTAATTTGACAACTGGATTGTTAATCCCTAACATTTGCTGAGCATAGACTTGACCCATTTGAGCAAATTGCACCAGGTTTTCAGGTTTGCAGTCAGTATTAGCTCCTGCATCCAGGAGAAGCTTTGGACCTTGCAAAGTGGGAAATACAGTACCGATTGCTGGCCGATCCACTCCTTTGATGCGGCCCAAACCGAATAAGGCGGCCACCATTTGCCCACCTGTGTTTCCAGCCGAAACAACAGCTTGGGCCTGGCCTTCTTTGACCAGACGGGTAGCCACAGTAATTGAGGCATCTTTCTTCCGACGATAAGTAGTGGCCGGATGATCGGCCATCTCTATAACTTCAGTACAATGAACTATACTATACCGATTAGTATCCAAGCCTTGTGGTAAATGATTTTTAATAATTTCTTCATTACCTACTAGGATAATATGTAACTCCGGCTCTAAGTCTAGTACAGCTAAAGAACCTTTAATTATCTCCTCAGGAGCATGATCTCCACCCATGGCATCAATCGCAATTCGCATAGCCAACCTCCCTATCTTGCTACTAAAATAAACTTACCGACAAAAACTTCTTCAGCACCAACTTTAGATACAACCTTAATCAAATATTTATTAATCTTTTTTCTAGCTAAGAATGCTTTGGCAACTATCTTTTCATTTAAATAAACCGGCCGGCGAAAACGTAAACGAGCACTTCCGGTAAGAACTATCTCGGCATCAATTAAAGCCGCTGCTAAAGTGTTAGCCTGTGAAAAAATATAATCTCCCCTGCAGACTTGGCTTTTCTCGGCTACCATATCAGGGGTAACCACCAGTATTGAAGAAGCAGATAAGCCAAGTTCTAGTTCCAAAAGTTCACCCACCAGCTCATTACCGGTCATGGAACGAACCTTGTTAAATACTTGTTTAGCCACCCGTTTTGTTCTTTCACGTAACTCGGGGATATTTAATTCCATTCTGTCCAACCTGATGGTCTGAACACTGACTGAGAACTTTTTAGCCAGTTCCTCATCAGTGGTAAAGGGATTTTCGGCAAACAGTCTGGCCAGTTGTTGTTGACGCTCTGTTTTATCGAGGCGCTTCATAATTTCTATTCCCCCTTTACAAATTTATTACCAGGTCCCAATACCTAGTATAAACATAAAGACATTCTTTTGACAAGTTAAAATATCATGAACTGAAAAAACTCCGCTAAAATAACTGTTTATAATGCCTCATAAAAACAAAAAAAGCCCTGTAAATTCCAGAGCCTTTTTGTCAGAATAAATTATTCAGCTTGTTTGACTAC
>JAPXME010000001.1:25379-29414 GCA_033809185.1 Clostridiaceae bacterium | reverse complement strand
CTTCCCGACCATCATAATAACCGCAGGCAGGACAAACCCTGTGGGGTTGCTTATACTCATGACATTTTGGACATTCGATGATGTTCGGAGCATCCAATTTTAAATTTATTGATCTTCTGGTACGGACTTTCGCTTTTGAACGGCGGTGTTGTTGTACTCCCATTAATAACACCTCCTCCTTAACAGGTAAAATCTAAATTAATGGTCAACCTTCAACTTAGCCAAGATAGCCAATCTAGGATCTATCTCTTTTTGGTCGCACTGACAGTTACCTTCATTAAGGTTTTTGCCACAAATTGGGCAAATACCAGGGCAATCAGGTCTACAGACAGTACGCATAGGCAGATTAAGTAATAGATTTTCAGAGAAAATCTCTCCTAAATCTAACCATTCATCATTATAATGCAAAACCAGGTCAGACTCAAGCTCTTCTCTGAACTCTTCAGCTTCTGATTCAGGCAGGTAATCTTCGGTAAAGTCAAAGACTAAAGGTATGCTCACATCATCTAAACAACAATCACATGTACCTTTGATAGTTGTCTCCCCATGACCGGTAAGGGTTAAACCTACTCCAGTATTAACTACTTCTCCCTGGATTTTTACAGACTGGGTAAATGTAAATGAACTTACCTCCGGAAAATCCTTTAACTCAAAAGCAAAGCTTTTCTTGGCTCCGGGCGTCTTTAACAGGTCAGCTATACCTAACTTCATTCCATCCACCTCAGAGATTTGTTCAGGCAGAATAAAGGGCAAAATTGCCGCATATTCTGCCTATGACTTGTTCATTATACACGAGACAAAAAATCTTTGTCAAGGAATATTCCTTGAAAGTAATTAGTTGCCTCAGTAGGCTATTCGATTAGTATCACTTAACAAGATTGACAAGCAGTCATAGCTACAGTCTTGACAATATCCTCTACAGAGCAACCCCGGGAAAGATCGTTAACCGGCTTAGCCATTCCTTGCAGCACAGGACCGATTGCTTCAACATCACCAAAGCGCTGGGCTAATTTATAACCAATATTACCGGCCTGCAAATCTGGGAAAACTAAGACATTAGCTTTTCCGGCTACACTGCTACCTTTAGCCTTAGTGGCTCCAACAGAAGGTACAATTGCTGCATCTGCCTGTAATTCACCGTCAACTAAGAGGTCAGGTGCTTTTTCTTGAACTAATTTGGTAGCTGTAACAACCTTATCAACTAACTCATGACTGGCGCTACCCTTAGTGGAAAAAGACAATAAGGCTACTCTTGGTTCAGCAAAACCCGCCAAGGTCTTGGCTGTTTCAGCGGAAGAAATGGCAATCTCGGCCAGTTGCTCAGCCGTAGGATTAATATTTACGGCACAATCGGCAAAAATCAACATACCGTTTTCCCCAAATTCTTTCTTCGGAGAAATCATAATGAAAGCTCCGGAAACACAGGATACACCGGGGGTGGTACGAATTACCTGCAAGGAAGCACGTAAAACATCACCTGTAGTATTTAAAGCACCGGCAACCATTCCGTCAGCCTTGCCCTTATAAACAAGCATGGCTCCAAAATATAGGACATTCTTCATATATGTTCTAGCCTCATCAAGGTCAGTACACTTACCTTTTCTCATTTCGAAAAAAGTTTCAGCATAGTCTTCAAAATCTGGAGAGCTAAGAGGATCAATGATTTCTATTCCTTCGATGTCTGCCTCTACCTTTTTAGCAGTAGCTTTAACCTCCTCAACATTCCCTAAGAGAATTATTTTCGCAAAGCCTTCCTGCTTAATAATAGAAGCAGCTTTAACTGTTCTTTCTTCGTTGCCTTCTGGCAATACAATAGTTCTGTTGTTTTGCTTAGCTTTTGCTTTGACTTGTTCGATAAAATTCATTTCTTGGTCCTCCTCTGGTATAATTAAAAATAAATTTTAGTCTCAAATATTTATTTATTCGACGTTGAACAACGATCTCCTATTAACTTTTTTATTTTTTTGTTATTTATTATTTATAAATTTAATTCCAGGTGATAACAATGACAGTTACAGGAATAATTGCTGAATATAACCCTTTTCATAATGGCCATCTCTTCCATCTGCAGGAGACAAAAAGGTTATTGCCTGAAAGTCCTGTGATTGCGGTGATGAGCGGTCATTTTCTCCAGAGAGGCGAGCCTGCATTACTTAATAAGTGGGCCCGCGCAGAGATGGCTATTCTCCAAGGCGTAGATCTTGTCCTAGAATTACCGGTACTATATTCCTGTCGTAGTGCTTATTGGTTTGCCCGAGGTGGTTTAGAGATCTTAAAAGCTACAGGAGTAGTCAGTCATTTCTCTTTTGGGGTAGAAAATGATGACCTTTCCGCCTTAACTCAGGCTGCCAGTATCCTAGCTCAAGAAGAAAGCAGCTTTAAACAAGATTTACAAGAATACTTGAACCAAGGCCTTTCCTTTCCTAAGGCTAGAGCTGAGGCTCTACAAAAAAATACACAGCTACCCCAAAATCTCTGGAGCAAACCTAATAACGTCCTAGCCTTGACCTACCTTCAGGTTAACGAAGAATTACAATTAGATCTTATAGCTGTTCCAATAAAAAGAAGGGGAAGCGGTTATAATGAAAAATCCTTGCGGGCTAACGAAAACCCAAGCGCTTCTGCTATTAGAGCTATCTTAACAAATTCTCCAGACCGAGATTTTTCGGAGACTTTACACAATCTTGAACCCTATCTCCCTAGTACAAGCATAGAAATTATAGAACGAGAATACAAAAGTGGTCAATGTCCGGTTCATTTTGAATCCTTAACTCCCCAAATTCTAACCTTACTGCGGCGTTCTTCTCCTGAGGAATTACAACATATAATAGAAGTTACCGAAGGCTTAGAAAACCGATTATACGAATCTGCATTTATGGCCACAAATTTAGCCGACTATCTCTCTCTGGTAAAAACAAAACGCTTTACATACAGTCGTCTACAAAGATTCCTAATTCATTTACTATTAAATTACAGAAAAACTAATGAAACATTGTTACATAAAGGCCCCCCTTATCTTCGTGTACTAGGGTTTAACGCTACTGGGCAAAAAGTGCTCAAAGAAATCAAATCCAGGAGCAAATTGCCAGTAATCACCCAAGGGAAAGAGAGTAAAAAGCTAATCTCATCTTCCCGTTTTCGTGTTTTTTGGGAGAAGGATATCCTGGCCTCCGACCTCTATAACTTATTATATCCAGCTCAAGAGGCTCGTAAGGGTAAAACTGATTATCTATTATCCCCTTTCAAGGACACCTAAGTCCTGCAACTTGCTCTTTAGAGAACCAATATTTTCCAAAGCTATTTCCCGACCTATGGCTATACATTCGGCGGCTTTATGGAAATCCAAGGTTCCTACATTGCTCATATCAGGGCAAATCAGAAAATCTGCCTGATCTAAGTATTTTCTCCCTACCTCACTTTCCAGAATCTCAATAGACTGAAGTATAACTTCATAGATGCTATTAACCTTTTGACGCGTACTAGGCCAGACTTTCACATCAACACCGATGGTAAAATCTGCGCCCATTTTTTTTAATTCCGCCAAGGGTAAGGGATCAATAACTGCTCCGTCTACTAGTAACCTGTCTTCAATTTGAACTGGCGTAAGAATACCAGGAATAGAAATGCTGGCTCGCACAGCTTGAGCTACATCGCCATCAGTAAAAACTACCTTTTCTGCCCTTTCAATATCTGTTGCTACAACGGCTAAGGGGATTCTTAATTGATCAAATGATTTGCCATGGCTTAACAAATGTATTAATTCCAAGGCCCGGTCACCTTTAAGAAGACCTAGTCGGGGTACAGTCACATCTACATAGAAAGTATTATTGAGGTTTTCTGCTAGTTTACCTAACATATAGGGATCGGCTCCAGCGGCATATGAAGCTGCTACTAGAGCACCAATGCTAGAACCAGCAACTAAATCAATAGGAATATCGGCTTCCAGAAGAACCTGTAATATACCAATATGGGCTAATCCTTTAGCCCCACCAGCTCCAAGAGCTAAACCGACTTTTTTCCTCATAAATCCTCACC
>JAPXME010000001.1:24871-25369 GCA_033809185.1 Clostridiaceae bacterium | reverse complement strand
ACAATCCGCCTTAATATTTTCAAGGTCTAGCTTACTCCTTCAGTAAATATAATCGTATAAGGCTGCAAAAAGGAGTATGCTTATGAGTTTACATCTATACCAGCAAAAACAAAATATTAAATCTGTCTTCTACGCTGCAATGGCTTTACTAGTGGTAAGCGCAATGCTTATCTGGCCCCGGGAGACCTATGAAGGGGCTGTTTTCGGTTTAGAGATCTGGAGTAATGTCTTAGTACCGTCTCTCCTACCCTTTTTTATTATAGTCGATCTTATCCTTAATTTGGGGATAGTAAATATGTTAGGCGTTCTATTAGAGCCAATTATGCGCCCCCTCTTTAATCTTCCAGGTGCAGCTTCTTTTGCCATAGCCATGGGTTTTACTTCAGGCTTTCCTATGGGGGCTGTAGTAACGAGGCGTATTTATGAAGAACATCTCTGTCAGGCCGCGGAAGCTGAGCGATTAGTGGCCTTTACTAATAATTCCAGCCCATTATTTAT
>JAPXME010000001.1:0-24861 GCA_033809185.1 Clostridiaceae bacterium | reverse complement strand
TCAAGATTTGGGGCTGGTTTTACTTGGCGCCCATTACTTATCCAATATATTATTAGGTATAATGCTAGGCTTTTTCGCACCTAGAAGTAAGAAATACAAGATTATTAAAGATAAAAACCTTTTAGCCGCCAGCTTCAGAAAACTGTTGGAAGCACAAAAAAACCGCAAACCTTTAGGAAAAATGTTTGCCGACGCTATCTATAATGGGATTAAAACTATAATCTTAATTGGTGGTTTTGTCATCATTTATGCTGTACTAATAAAACTCCTCAATACATCAGGTCTGCTGGATAATATTAGTAGATTATTTGCTTCATTACTCAAATTAGGCAATTTTAACCCCAATATCGCCCAGGCCTTTTCCATCGGATTTTTGGAAATTACCTTAGGACTTAAAACCCTGTCCCAATATCAGCTAAGTTTTGTAGAGCAAGCTGTAGCAGCTAGTATAATCTTGGGTTGGAGCGGCCTATGTATTCAATCTCAAGTTATAAGTGTTTTAGCTGGTTCGGAGCTACGCTCTCGAAACTATATCTGGTGCCGTGGTGCCCAGAGTCTGTTATCAGGTTTTTTAGCCTATATTTTAGCTCATACTAACGGTTTATGGGGTCAATACTTTATCCTGCCAGTAGCAATATCTACTTCTCCATCCTTAAAATTATTACCTGATTTTAGCTTTACCATTAGATATACCTTCTTAACCGTTAGATTAGTACTAGTAATTATCGTCATTCTAATTACGATGTCTCTCTTGATCAAATTTTATAGATTCATTAGCACTAAACATAAAAGATTTTCCTAGTTTAATAAGAACCCCACCCGTCAACGCAATCGAAGATTGCTGACGGGTACCCGGGAACCTTGTTGTATTCACATTAAAAAGCAATCAGGTGCGTTTTGACCTGATTGCTTACTTATTTAGATCCAAGCATAGTCTTATTCGAGGCTATTATGAACGAACATTTTGACGGATTTCTTCCCGTCCCTGTTTAACAACCTGTAAGGTTTTTTCTAATTCAGCTTGCAGCTTACTCATTACATCATCTGCATATGTAAGGGCGCCGTGAGTAATTTCCCTACCGACATTTTTTGCATTATCAATGATTTCATCGCCCTGAGTTTTGGCCATCTTATAGATTTCGCTTTCACTTGACATGCGTTGGATCTTACTCTTAGCTGCTTCAATGATACTCTCGCCTTCGGCCTCTGCTTCCTTTAATACACGTTCTTTTTCCTTGAGAATCCACTGAGCTTCTTGTACAGCATCAGGAAGAATAGCCCGTAATTGATCAAGGTACTTGTAAAGAATATCTTCATGGATAATGACCTTCCCGGTCATCGGAATCCGAGAGCAATCTTCTATAACTTGTTCAAATTCGTCTAATAGTTCTAAAATCTCCATATTTACTCCTCCATATATTCATAGTACCAAACTAAAGTATCACCATAGCGTCTTGTCTTGTTAAGTCGAATTTTATCATAGTAAGGCTTTAATTCAAGATTGTTATCACTTTCAGCAATAATTAATGCACCTTTATTTAATAAATTATGGTGGACAAGCTTTGTA
Organism: Clostridiaceae bacterium; assembly: GCA_033809185.1. Lineage (GTDB taxonomy): Bacteria > Bacillota > Peptococcia > DRI-13 > JAPXME01 > JAPXME01. The sequence continues at coordinate 23,294 of JAPXME010000001.1, read as the reverse complement.
AAAACCTCTTCGTAAAGCCCTGATTCATAAGGTGGATCAAGAAAAATAAGATCAAATAATTTTTTATTATTTTTTTCAGCCAGGAAAGCTATTAATTGTCTGGCTTCAAAGTTATAGACTTCGCTATTTTTAGCCAATTTGGTGTGAAGTAAATTAGCTTTGATAATTTGACATGATTTTTTATTGTAATCATTAAATACACACCAGTCGGCCCCTCTACTTAAAGCCTCGATGCCCATTGCCCCACTACCAGAAAAAAGATCTAAGACAGTTGAGCCTGGAATCTTTGCCGCGACCACATTAAAAATAGCTTCCCGTACTCGATCTAAAGTAGGCCTAGTTAGTTGACCGCGTGGGGCTTTTAGCTTATGTCCCCGGGCTATTCCGGAAATTACACGCACTATATAATCGGCCTCTCCTTCGTAAAATTATAACATATTTAGACAATATCTACGATAAAACTTTGTAGTTAAACTTGATACTTACTAAATTCTCCTCTTATATTTATTTTCCTTTTATTATAGGCATTATTACAGACATTTTTAGGATAACATTTTAGAAAAGGGGAATGTTATTGGTGGAAAATGTCTAGAGAGGTGCAGTTTATGAAAAAAAGTGAATTATATTCTTTAATGGGTGCCCACTTAGATTTAGCTGTTGAAGCCCATGATCTGTTAAGAGGTGAAGCAGGTGGAGAAATACCTGGTGTTAAGATGGAAGAAGAGACACACGATATTGCCAATATTAAAATCGTCACCGTTTTAGATGAGCAAGGTGCATCGATGATGGGCCGCCCCCAAGGAACTTACCTTACTATGGAATCTAAGGCCTTAAGAGAAGGTAACAAAGAGATCCATAAACAAATTAGTATCCTTTTAGCTGAAAAATTAGAAGAAATACTCTCTCTTAATGATAACTCAACTATTTTGGTTGTAGGCCTAGGCAACTGGAATGCTACTCCAGATGCTTTGGGACCAAAAGTCATTGATTATACTCCGGCTACCCGTCATCTATTCCAGTTTGGACCAGTGGAATTACAACAAGGCTATCGCTCTGTATGTATAATTTCTCCTGGGGTTCTAGGCCTAACCGGAATCGAAACAGTGGAAATTATTAAAGGCACTGTAGATCATGTCAAGCCTGATGTGGTTATATGTATAGATGCTCTTGCCGCTGGCAATGTAGAAAGAATCAACTCTACGATTCAAATAGCAACTACTGGTATTAACCCTGGCTCAGGTGTGGGCAACAAAAGAAAGGCTATTAATCAGCAAACCCTCGGGGTACCTGTAATTGCAATCGGCGTTCCCACCGTCGTTCATGCCGGTATTATTGCTCATCAAGCAATTGAAGAATTAGCCAATTCTAGGAATATGCCTATGTTACAAAATGCTTTACAGAGCATGCATCCTTTTGAGATCAATGACTTAATCAGTAAGGTTCTTGCTCCCTTTGGCGGTCAACTAATGGTTACCCCTAAGGAAATCGACGAGCAAATTACTAATACTGCTTACATTATTGCTATGGCCCTAACAATAGCTCTCCACCCCGGAGTTCCTCCTGAAGAAGTCGAACTCTATCTTCATTAAACTTTTCTTACTACATAAGACTAGTATTAGGCAAAAAAACAAGCAGGAACAATGTCCCTGCTTGTTTTTTATATCTCAATTACTGTTGGCCACGAGCCAATTGCTCTTCAGCAAATTGAACCAGTTTCCGAGTCATATAACCACCAACATAACCGTTTTGACGAGAAGTTAATTGACCCTTGTCAGTCTGAGCATAGTTAGCAAGACCTAATTCGTTGGCGATTTCATACTTCATCTGATTTAAAGCCTGTGCAGCACCTGGAACTGCCTTCTTGTTACTATTTCTAGGCATTTAATTTCACCTCCTTTCAAAAACCTGAGAATATCTATATAAATCTTTTCCTTGTTGCTTACTCTGGTTATGTTTTGAGGTGTTTCGTTTTAGGCTAGCTTGTGTTTTTGGGGAATTGTCTGCTTATCCTTTGTATGCTTATTTTGTACCCCGGAAATGTTTTTTATTCTTGAATTTTTCTAATTTAATTAAAACTTTTTACCATCTTTGGATTTATTTATTGTTTTCAAAAGCCTTCTTGCTTTTATTTGCTAACTTATTACGATTAGAAAGTCCCATCTCTTGTGCTACTTCATATTTAAATCTATCCTGACTTTCAAGGGAGCTTAATGCACATGATTTCTTTTTTGAATCTTTTTTAGAACTCATTTTTTTCTTCACCTCCTGCTTGTATTTTTTGCGTCAATGAATAATTGAATACTAGGTGTTGAATGGGCTGTTTAACAAAAAAAACCGTCCATTAGGAAAATGAACGGTTAGACAACTATGGTTTTATTTTTTTAAATTAAATAGTAGCAAAGAAATATCTAAGAGTTTTGTGTTAATGTTTTAGCGATTTTAGCCCAGCTATCCCGCAAAGAAACAATTCTGTTGAAAACAATTTTATCAGGTTTAGAATCAGGATCAATGATGAAATACCCTTCACGCATAAATTGATAACGGGAACCAGGGCTACCTTCAGCCAAGCTAGGTTCTACCATACAAGATGTTAGAACTTCCAAAGAGTTAGGATTAATGCCTGTCATAAAGTCCTTATCTGTACTGTCTTCTTCCTCAGCTTCTATCTGATCATCGAGGAATAAATGATCATACAATCTCACTTCAGCCGGTACAGCATGAGCTGCTGATACCCAGTGTAGTACACCTTTAACCTTTTTTCCGCTGTTATCTTCCCCACTTTTTGTCGAAGGGTCAATAGTGCAGTGTAATTCTATAACCTCGCCCTGATCATTTTTTATTACTTCCTCACACTTAATAATATATGCGTGTTTTAATCTTACTTCTCTACCAGGTGCTAAACGGAAAAACTTTTTAGGTGGCTCCTCCATAAAATCATTTCTATCGATATAAATTTCTCTAGAGAAGGGGATTTTCCTAGAACCCATTTTCGGGTTGTTAGGATTATTCTCTGCCTCTAGTTCTTCCACTTGACCTTCGGGATAATTAGTCAATACAACCTTCAAAGGTCGTAATACGGCCATTACCCTTGGGGCTTTGGAATTAAGGTCCTCCCTGATGCAATGCTCTAAAAGGGCCACATCAACTGTACTATTGCTTTTAGCCACACCTATGCGATCACAAAAATCTCTGATTGCTTCAGGAGTATATCCCCGACGTCTTAATCCTGAAATGGTCGGCATTCTTGGGTCATCCCAACCGCTGACCAAATTATTTTCTACCAGAGCCCGTAATTTACGTTTACTCATTACTGTATTAGTAATGTTCAGGCGGGCAAATTCAATCTGTTGAGGTCGGCCTGGTAAATGGTCCTTTAATTTCTCAATAAACCAATCATAAAGAGGCCTATGATCTTCAAATTCCAAAGTACAAATAGAATGAGTAATACTCTCTAAGGCATCGGAAAGTGGATGGGCATAATCATACATCGGATAAATACACCATTTATCACCAGTACGATGATGAGTTGATCTCATAATTCTATAGATAACAGGATCACGCATATTCAGGTTCGGTGAAGCCATATCAATTTTAGCTCTTAAGGTTCGCGAACCATCTGGAAATTCTCCGGCACGCATTCTCCGGAAAAGGTCTAAATTTTCTTCTGGAGTACGATCACGATAAGGACTATTTACACCTGGAACCGTAAGACTGCCGCGAGTCTCCCTCATTTGTTGGGCATCTAAGTCACAGACGAAAGCATCGCCATTCTTAATTAATTCTTCAGCCAACAAATAAAGGGTTTCAAAATAGTCCGAGGCATAATATTCCCGATCAGCCCAGTCAAAGCCTAGCCAATGCACATCTTCTTTGATTGATTCCACATACTCAGTTTCTTCTTTACTAGGGTTTGTATCATCAAAACGCAGATTACAGAGCCCATTGAATTTTTTGGCTATCCCAAAATTCAAACAGATAGATTTGGCATGTCCTATATGTAAGTAGCCGTTAGGTTCGGGCGGAAAGCGGGTATGGATCTTACAATCTGGATTAACTGCCAGATCTTCTATGATGATATTTTCGATAAAATTCGCTGCCTGTGTTGGCAAGGATGATTCGCTCATTGATAAATTTCCCCCTTGTCTACTGTTACCATACTACACTATACCATATACTACATTATTTCTTCCTTTTCTAGCTTATTCAAAGGTAAAAAGCCGCTGTATTATATTATATCCTTCTCTGAAGAAAAACCAAGAGTATTTTCCTTAAAAGACCATCTTGGGCTGAAGCACCCTTTCGATAACCACTTTCTATAATCTTTCTCTAATATTTAATGATATAAGGATTTCTAAAAAGTTAAGCAATCAAAAAAGGAGCTATCCCATATCACGAGGATAGTCTCCTTTAAAAATAGGCTTCTTCAAAAATTCAACTTCTACCGCAGGCTATTCTTAATGATAAAACCGAGCAGAGCGCTATTTAACGCTTCATATTTTTCGAAGATAGTCACATGACCTGAATCTGGGATTATTAGAAACTCTGAATTGGGAATATTATCGGCAATAATCTTCGAGAATTTATAAGGTTTTAAGATATCTTCACTACCGCAGATAATTAAAGCTGGGCATTCAATTTTAGCTAATTCATCAGTCATAGTAACACTTTGAAGAAAAGTGTCATACAAACTTATTTGACCTTTGAAATATTCGGGCCCATAACTCTTAAATATCTCAGCCCGTTCGGTCAGTAAGGCCAGATTATTCTTGAGGAAATCATGGCCATAGATACTAGGTGCCATACCCCAGAAAAATGCCTCCGGATCAGCTTTTTCAGCTAATTCCTTCCAACTTTTGATGAAAAGGGTTAGAACTTCATCTAATTCACTGACGGAGTCAATAACAGAAATTGATTGAACCATCTCAGGATAATCTATAGCCATTCGCATCGCTACTTCGCCACCATAGGAAGTACCAATAAGATGAAGCCTTTCTACGCCCAAATGTTCAAATAAAGCTTTGGCCTCAGCAGCGTGTTCCTGTAAGGTATATACTCCTTCTGGCTTATCTGAAAGGTGTTGCCCCTTGAAATCGTGAAGAACAATTTTATAGCCCATTTTCTCGAAAATCGGTACTTGAAAATTCCAGCTACTAACCGAGGCCATTACACCATTTAAAAAGGCGATAGTCCCTTTAGCGGTGGGTTCTCCTTTAACCTCATAGTAAAGGTTAATATCATTTACTTTATAGTAAGACATGGTTTTTCCCCCTTAGCTAACTAGTCTCATATATTATGTAAATTATAACATATTTTTTATTTGTTGAACTTTTTAGTTAAGGAGGTTAATTAAATCTATTTAGCTGCCATTAAAAGTTGAGAGGCTAATATGACTGACTCATTTTGGAGTAATTCAAGGAATTTTTCTAACTCATTGTGACTAAAATTAGCTATCCAACACATCATTTCCCCATCAAACCTGCAGTTTTCGTATTTTTCCATCAAAGCCTCTAAGTCTGGATTAGGGTCGAACCAAATAGTTTGCTCACCTATTTTCCTATTATCAATATAAATTAGATTTCCGATCCTAGTCACAACATCCCTCTCCTACTTATATTTATTTTTAGTTTAAATGATCCAGTACGAGAAAGCTGTCGTAAACAGTCGAAAAGTTCTAAAAATTTCAATAAGAATTCTAACTATAGCTTGAGAAATTTTGACATACTTTTTTCTTATTTACAATGTGATAAATTCCGTTACTATATTGCCATCACGTACTTTTAATCTGGCCAAACTTATTGGCAGATTAAACCTTCTAGGCCCGGCACTACCTGGATTAAGGTAGTGAACGCCATTTTTATGGCTTTCTTTGGGGCGATGGGTATGCCCGTAGATAACCAGATCAATCCCTGCAACTTGAGCATCAAGATTCATCTGATATAAATCATGAAGCACAAAAATATTGAGACCAGCAAACTCAAGATATTGAGTTGTAGGTATCTCCCACGCCCAACTATAAAAATCGTTGTTACCTCTTACGGCAATAACAGTAGCGATCTGATTTAACGCCTCAAGTATATGTTGCCTACCGATATCACCGGCATGGATGATCAAATCAGATCCCTGTAAGGCTTTTATAGCTTCTTCTCTTAGTAGTCCGTGGGTATCCGAAATTACTCCAATTTTATATTCCGTCATTTCAATCCCTGTCTTTTCTGTCCTAAATTAGTTTAATATGATATTTATCTTACACCAACTGCAGTCTTAGCTATTCAGGAATTATCAAAATAAGAATTCCAATAGAATAGCCTAGATTTTCAGTGTTTTAATTAACAGTTCTTCTGTTAATTCTTCATCTGAATAGACAGAAATATAATTCTGTCTTAACAATGCTGCTGTTATCCCTTGACCATCTTTAGTTGTATTTTCAAAGGTTCCGTCATAAATCCTACGACATCCACAAGAGGGACTTCCTTCTTTCAATATGGCTGCTGTTACCGGCATGATCTGTGCTATGAATAATACTTGCTTGGCTCCTTTGATAAACTGACTTGTCACCTCCTCCCCAAGCTTATTCTTAACTACGGCTTTACCTTCTAGTACCTCAATACCACTGCCATTGATGATTTCTGCAGGAAAACGCGGGGTTGCTAAACCTCCCAATTGTTCGGGACAAAGGGGGATATACATCCCCATGTGGCTATATTTTAAGAGTATACTATTGGCATTCTTTGCAGATCCATCGTACCGTGTATTTAGACCAAGGAGACAGGCACTAACAATAATCATAAGGCCTTGACCTGCTTCTTCTTATTCTGCCAAGGTCTCTTCTTGCCGAGCCACCCTTTTTCTTGCCAATAATCACGGTCCGTCAGATTCCAATCGTTAGACTTTTGCATTAAGCGCATAATATTAAACATCAACCTTAATCTAATACCCGGCTTTATTCTCCAAACTTTTTTTTCCACTTTCTTAGAAAGCTTTACAATATCCCGGGCTATAGATTTTTTTATTTTTTTAGGAACAGATTCCCAATTTGCAGCATTGACACTCTTACCGTATCTATATACCTTAGGAATACCCAGATAAAACATTTGTCGTGCCAAGTCTTTGGTAACCTTATTAGATCCCGACCCTGCTGCTGTGGATACTGCGATGCCAATCTTATTAAACATAGCTTTCTTAGGTCGATGGGAAAGCCACATATAGCCCAAATGATCAAAAAAGGTCTTTAATTGTCCCGTCATTCCAAGACAATACGTTGGCGAATCAATAATAATTAGATTAGATTCTTCCATTGCTTTGACAATCTTTTGAACTTTATCCGCTTGAGAACAAGTCTCCTCACCTTCATCAAAACATTGATAACAACCTACACAATAATCGGGAGTATCTAAAGGCATAAAGTATTCGAATACTTCCTTCTCGGTATCAGAGATATTATCAATTATTTGCCTAGTGATGTGATAAGTACTCCCTTTATGACCTTGTCCATGGATTACTGTAATTTTCACTATTAATCCCCTTCCTAATTTATTAACTTATGATCTCACTAGGAAACACTGATAATCATACTTATCGATATTCCTCAATGACATTTATAAGTTTCGATATGGTCCTGCATTCTTTACAAGAACACCTTATTATTATTAACAATTTGATGTTCTTAGTGCTTTTACTTTACGGATATAAATGAGCATGCTTATTAAGGCAATAAGAATTAGTAATTGTAAAACAATGTGATACAAGTCAGGTATATAGATTTCAGAAGATGTAATTAGTTTAATAGTCTCAGCGAAATAGCTTATTTTCCCCTCTGAAGGACCATATACAGTAAAGTACCAATGGGAAAAGAACTGGGTCAAAACCACATAAAGAGCCAACCAGTAAGTAAGTATTTACCCGTTCTCTCTTTGACGATATAGCTAATAAATAAAACTAAATAAATAAGGAAAAAGATACCGTCATCTCTAAATGACCTAGTAACTAGGACATTGCCGCCAATATTCATTCCTACCATATCTAGAAAAAACCATAGCAATAAGCATAAATTAGTGACAACAGGAAGCTTCTTCATACTAACCCCCTAATATTCTTCATAAATATTACTTATTCTATAAGCTATCTCATAAACCTGCTTATTAATTCCGGCCGATCATAACTGAAATATAAGTAGATAAATTCCTAATCGGACTAGCCTTCACGTACATACTCTACGATTTGTTGAATATTTGCTTTATCTGTCCAATCATGGTTTGAACCGATTGCTTCCATTAAAGCAGCTTCCCAGGGTTCATAGCTGCTGGGATCTTTCTTTTTAACAAGCTTTTTTAACATATTACATAAAGTGCGATCTGTCCAAGACATTATTTCTTCATTCCAGGCGCCACGGCAATAAAAGCAAGTAATTTGCGGGAACATTCCAAGATTTCTTTTTCTCAATGCAGCCATTGCTTTTTCATCATAAGGTGACGCCCCTACTGCGAAGACAATAATCTTCTTATCTTTTATTTTTTCAAAGTGTTTTTTTAGAAAGGATATCCCAGCAATCCCAGAAGCATATATGCCACCTCCAAGTATAACCACATCATATTGAGATATCTGTTCGGCTGTGGCTTTCTTAGTTTCAAGTAAATCACCTGCTAATTCTTCTGCTAACCACTCAGCATATTTTTTTGTTGAGCCATACTTAGACTGATACAGTATTACCACTTTACTCATGTATTTCACACTCCTTTATAATTTGTAAATAAATTTGTTGGATCAGTTAAAACTTAAAATAAGGGTAATCTATGTATAAGACCAGCACTAAAAGGAGTAATTACTTTTGAACATCGGAATAAGTATAGTCTATTTAATAAAGGCTGTAATATTTGGTATAGCTACAGTGATACTAATCCCAAAAGAACAGTATAAAAAATATTTTATCTACGGCTTTTTTACAGGAGGCGTAGCTAATGTATTAGTAGTTTCAATATTTTCTTATCTTAACTTTATTAAGTACTACAATATGGGGCCATTTGCTGTTTTCGATACCTTCGCTTTTTTCACACCGATAGCATGGACTTTCACTATGATGTTATTTTTATACTTTCTGCCGGTCAGAAAGGTATTCTTTTTCCCTTATGTGATATCCTTTGCTTTATTTGCAGTTGCAGTAGGCGAGGTCCTAAAAGGCTTTGGTTTGTATGAATATAGTATTTATCTTATGCCCTTTGTCTTCATTGCCTGGTTCTCATTAACCGCATTCGTATATATGCGTAATGAGAAAATCAAGTTAATCTAAGTCTGAGTTTACTAATCTACTCCGAGTACTACACAACAATAACCCACAGTAAATTATGTCTGTGGGTTATTTCTGTATTTAATCAATTCAGTTTCTCAATAAACTCTCCTGCTCTTGTTTACTATAATTCATTTTAAGTTTCTTTAGCTCAAGACCTAAAAAAGCAGAAGTGACTAAGAATAGTACGGCCTGAAAAATTGGAATGTATAAGTATGTATTAGAGAGAAATCTAATGCCAATAACTGCACTACCAATTGAAATAACAATAGCAGAAATGACATACGTTTTACTTCGATATAACCAACCAAATGACAACAGATGAGCACCGGAAATCACTGCCAAGAACCATGGAAGCGCTTCAATCTGATAAAATATTGCTCCCCAGACGATTGGGAAATATAAAAATTGAACTGCATTTAAGATCATACCAAGAGCACCTAAAGATTTATCAGAATAATCCAAAGCTTTTAGAAGTTTTGAGATTAATAAGCCAAGAGGAAAAATACATGCTCCCCCAGCAAAATAACAAATAATTCTCAAGATGCTGTTCTCAAAAAAAACCACCGGGACCATTAGGACCCAAAATATTGTAGCCGATAGAATAAAGCCAATCCCCTTCTTTGTCTCTATACAGTACTGGTCTCTTAGTAAATCAATATTCAAAGTTCATTCCTCTCTTTCTTCTTAGATTTGAGATTTCTGAGCTATTATCACCTCAAATATTTGCTGACTAACAGGAGGGATCACCTTATTTTATGATATCCTTTACTTTAAATCGTAAAACTGTCTTCAGTTTCTCTGGTGGTGTTTTGCGAGCATCGGAAAGGTAGATTTCCCGATGAGTCTTTGAGATTCTTTCCAGGTTATTTTGGGAACAGAACTCCTCCATTATTTTGAAAGTCTCGGGCTCATTGTCATAACTACCTAGGTGTAACATCTGGACACATTTTCCCTCTTCTATTGTTTTGAATTCAACTCTCTCCAAAAATGGGTGGGGTTTTTTCTGTTTCTGCTTCTCTATTACATCTTGTACTAACTCACTAGTCACAAAATCAGGCTGTCTTATCATTAGAGTGTAAATAAGACTATCTTTATCAAGTATTTCTAAACCTCTTGCTTCTTCTGCCAAATCCCAAATTCCTTCTAGAGGGAAAACTGTGTATTCATAGTATCCTTCAGGGGTTGTACCCTTTTTAGGTAACATTTTTATTGCATATGAAAGCGAATATAACACACCAATTTCTTCAGCGAACTTTTCACTATTGGGATTACCTTTTCCCTCGAGGGTTAAAAACTGTATTGGCGGCACTTCAACAATTACCGGTTTATTTTTCGGCAAATAGAGTTCCTTATCATTCTTTCTCCATTCATATTTCATAACTTAGTCACTCCTATTCCCGTTGTTAACCATATTCCTTTCACTTATGTCCATTATCACTCTATATATCTCCTATCTGCTGCTAAATCATTGGCTGATACATAAGGATTGTGATATCTCTTTCTTCGATCTGGGAGCTTCATAATCCGCGTAAATGGTGTATTAATTTTTTCAAGTTGTTCTTGTGGCATATGGTATTTGATAGCTTTTTTAGGGCAGTAGGACACACAGGCCATACAACAACTGCAATTATGCAAAAAAACTGGCTTAGAATCCTGCATTTCAATATTTTTCTTTGGACAAACCTTTGAACAGATACCACAGGAAATACAGTCAGCAGAAATAGAAAACCCTTTATCAATTTCCGCCTGAATATCACGATATTTTGGCATCATTCTGGGATATATTATTCTTGTTAGTACTCCAGCTCTTGCATAGTCATTCGTCGCTTTTTTCTGAATCATGCCAGCTATCTTAGTAATTCTCCGTTCTGTAGCTGGGATACGCAACTTAGGCGAGGGAAATGGTGGATAAACGAGACAGAGATTTGCGACGGAAAAGATCCGCATAGCATATTGCAGCTTTGCACCTTTTTCCTGCAAAAGCTCATCTAGTGCTTCAAATGAAAAACCATTGATGAAGCTGGGGGTTGAAACTGCAAAAATATAAGCATTAGGATTGACCTCTAAGCCAGAAATAAAATCTTGTATAGCCTCACATATAGTCCAATGATAAACGGGAAATACAAAACCAATTATTTCTGCATCTGCAGCTGAAACGTCTTGCGGATTACATCTCATAGAAATGATTTCTGTATCGTGTAGCACTTCAGCAATTCGGGCAGCTACACGATAACTATTTCCTGTCCCAGAGAAGTAATAAATTACTTTTTTCATATACCCACTTCCTATCTACAGGCTCTTATTCTATGTCTAACCGATATAGAATTGAACTAATTACCCGCCCTTCTATAACGCATTCCACAAGAATATAAAGATGAATACACTTCCCCAGGCATTACCGGTATGCTCTTTCACCATCAACATACCGTAGATGATTATAAAGACAGAGAGCATTTCAAATAAACTCTCTGCAGTAACTCCAACAACACCATGGATCAAAATACACACTACAGCACAAATAATTGCTCCCCAATTCAACCACTTATTCGAAGAGGGGTATCGAGTATTGATTTTTTTGCTTATTACCACATAATTGAATCCCTCAAAAAACCCCCATGATGCAGCAATAAACAGCATGCCAATAATATTAGTCGGAAAATTGCTTGCTAACACTTCCTTTGTCATAAATACACTTTGTAATGGGAGGTATCCATTAAAATGTCCTGCGAAAATAGCGAAAACTACATAAGGAACAAACATCAAGGCAATAGGATTATTGATTTTAGTGCTCCTTTGCGTTTAAGTCCATAACTTTGGAAGCTTTCTTTTCTTAAAATCATAACGCTTACTATTCCCAGGCCCGCAACACCAAACTGCATAAAGGCTATTACTATAGTTCGAAGCAATATATGTATTTCTTGATCTATTGCTAATAAATTAAATTGGGCTTGAAAGCTTGTGTATATTGCAAGTATTAAAATAGTTATGCCTATGATAATGTACAAATCAACATTTGCTTTCTTTTGTTCAATTGTTAGTTGTGGTTTTGCCGCTACTTTCATTAATATCATTCCTTTACCTTGCAGTATTATAATTAGTTCGCATTTGTAAGGAAATTCGTGGAGCTTGGGAAACCATTATTAAGTTTGATCATATTGAAATTATGTGTTTCTCAATACTGCACAGGCTTTATTATAATCTCTCTTATGTACATAAACGTAATACAGATTTGAATAATTTAGATTCAGGCCAAGAGAACCGGTCCTCCCTCGTCTTGCAAAGTTATTACGAATAACTGTGCGATATTTATATTTAATATTGTTTGCCGCAAGAGTTGAGCGAACATCATTAAGTTTTTCTAATGAGTATCCGTTATAAACTTCTTTTTGATTCCAAAACACAATCATAGTTATCACCATCATTAAAAGGTTAAAAATAAATTTGTTCTAATTTCCCATTGAAACGTTCTGATAATAAATTCTACTATTAGTTATCAGCTTCACTTAGAAAAGGTTGATACATCATAATTGCATGATTTTCAGTAACATATTCGTCACTAATATGTATCCCTTCCCTATTAAAGACCTTGCGATAGATATAATTATGTCTTATATAGCCACCCCACAATTCATGGGTGATCCAATGCTCTTTCTCATAAACTTCATATTTTGAATCTACTTTATAGAGGGTTCTCCATTCTCCATGTAAATGTGTATCTGTTAAATACACGTTCAATTGATATGGTTGATCAGTTTCATTTTTAATCTGTAAGTCAATATAGTTGTACACGCAAGTTGCACCACTGCCAAAAGGCTGCGTCCTATTGGAATCTGGGAATACGTCATAACTGTGCCGGTGTCTTTCAACTACTGTTAGAGGGGTATGCAGTGTCATCCAATATATCAGATTGGAAAGCTGACATAATCCTCCGCCAACTCCTGGACTAAAACTACCGTAGTGAAGAACCATTCCTTCAACATACCCTTTTCTTCTTGTCGGTCTTCCAATAAGTCTCCAATAAGAAAATGTTTCCCCAGGTTCTATGATGATTCCGTTTAATTTTTGAACTGCAATCTTTAAGTTTTTAACTTTGTTGTATTGAAGCCACATTTCAACATCTTTTAGCTTTCGTAATAAAGGTGACTTATGTTGGTAGACCATCTCAGGAAATAGCTCCAGTTCCCTTCTCTTGGCATACTTAACCGAATCAAAATACCAAGTCAAATACCTAAGCCAGGTATATACTAATTTACCAGCAGCTATTCTGAGTTTTGATCTTGCTTTAGGCTTCAAATAAATCAACTCCTATATGCTCTATGAATGGCGAACCCTAACATTATTATTTTTTATAATCCAATTAGTGAAAGTAAGCTTGTATAAAGTAAGATAAGTATTATTGGTTTAAATATATTCTTTTTGCTATTCTTTCTTGGGGGTAAATAAAATCTCTACAAGGTTTGGAGGCAATGTACTTCCAGAGCGTTATCTTACTCGGTAGGATTTCAATCACAACTTCATCTTCTAAGTGTGAATACAATTCATATGCAATATCATGCTTCGCCTTGTATAGCTTAATGAAGTCAGCATTTCTTTCTTCAAGGGGATGACCTATGATGCGAGCTACCCCTTCGATCTGGATATTATCTCTACAAAGGGCGACTTGAGGATTTTGCATTATCTGTTCGTACTTTTCAGAATTATTACCAGTCTGCATTAGTATTCTAAGCCCAATATTGACGATACTCATGGTTCGCGCAGTTACCTTATCATTAGATGAAGTAGCTAAAACCCATAGATTATGCTGGTTCAATAGGTCGATTAATTCTCGTTCCATCTCTTGATAATTCAGCTCCATATTAAACCTCCTACCTATCTAAATATAACGTCCAACTTTATTCATATATCTTATATACTCTTCTCCGAATTTCCGAATACACCATCTTTCTTCTGAAACAATAATCCAGTGAGCTGATGTTTGGAAAAACCATTAATAACGCAAGCAATATCCATGAATTTGTAAGCACTCGGAATAACTGTTAAAAATGCGTTCACTCTATCCCACCTTATATATCCATCGGTTAATAGAATCTGCATGGCAGAGTAGCAACAAAATGCATTCTTAATCAATTAGCTTAATTATTTCAGAAAATACATCTCTAGCTAACTGATCGAGTCTTTGTTGGTTTTCGTCTCTATAGCTTAAAGGATTATCAATTCTATAAATCAAGTCATTAAACAATTTAATATAAGCTTCATTCGTTTCACCGAAAATGTTTACCCAGCCTGGTGCCCCTGGTTCATATACCCTGCAGTTTCCGTTTGCATCAATATAGCTGTTAGCCTCAAACTGTTTTAACAGCATCTTCCCTTTTAATAACACTATTTCCTTAAAAGTTAGACCTGAAGTTGTTTCTTCCCATGCCCTCTTTACAGATTCCGGAGCATTAGGGGGCGGAAAAATAAAACTCTTTGCGGCCCCGATTTCCACAATACCGTCATTATTTAGATCTACCAGCTTACTTCTATCAATTAGTCCATTAAAAAGATTCTCTGCCCCTTCATCGGACAAATCATTAATTATTATTGCACAAGCCAAATTATTGGCTTTTTGAATTCTAACCAATTCAGTAGGCGATAAGGTATACAAAAACTCTTTGGCGCTTTTATTTGATTTATTTTTTGCTTCAAAAATTTCTTGAAAATCACCTACTTCACTTTGCTTGCTATTTTCACTTAAAAATGGATTTGGATTATTCGTAATTACACTACTAATTCTCATCACAATGCTCCTCTCGAACCTACCAAAATCATGTAATGTTAGTAACTACTATACCCACAGCTGGCTTTTCATTCTGTGGGTATCATCGTCAAGTATTATTCTATTAAGTAATAGTTCGCAACTAATATGGAAAATCCCTTCATATTCCTATATGATTAAACTAAGTCACTATCATCTACAGTAGATCAAACAATTTCACTACCTATTAAAGAAAAACACCAAGTGAATTAATGTCTATTAACAAATTCTCTTGGTGTCAAAATTTAGCTTTGTCAATTTTCGACGTCCGTTAACTCCCATAGATGTTCCAAGTTAAATTCTCTTAGTTTGATAAGCTCTTTTCTTCTTTTATTCCCCTTGTTGATGATTATTTCTCCATCATCGTCTGTTGTTCTGATATGATAATCACCCGTAAGTAAGTTATAGTCTACTTCGTCAGCATTTTCCAGCGTATGAGTACCGGTAAAATAACTACCCACCGTTACCCCGATCAAATACCAATCCTCATCTTGAAATCTAAATCTATATTTGTTATACCATCTCCAGTTGCTTCCGCCGTAATCACTTACTAAAACTGAGCCTTTATCTATAGAAAGTTCATCAAAAGGGTCTCCCCAAATACCTCCTTCATCTGCCTTTAGAATAACGTTGTCAGCAATAATTGATAATTCATATGAACCGTTGCTAGTACCAAATGCTATTAATAGTGCTCGCGGAGGAGCCTCTTCTTCTTCACTAATCTTTTTTTCAATAACTACAGCAATATCTGGAATGTTGTCTTTATTGAGATCACCTTCCGCTATTGCTAATTCCCCTTGATATTTCTCAAGAATTTTCCAACCATCTGGTATTATTGCATCAATACCTGTTTCATTATGGTTTTCTTTATTACCAACATCGCATGCTGTTACAAATATGAATAATAGACAGATGAAAAATACTATTCTCTTCATTCTACTTACCTCATTATTTTAAACTTAGTTCATTATTTTTTATTCAATAATTCCCAATAATATCCTTTTTCGCTTTATAGTTTGCTTAACACACATTTAACTTCTGGTACAAAATGCTTCAGGATTATCGAGGAAAGGATTATGTCCTGCTAGATTTCAATAATTCTTCAATTATCTCTGCTTCAACTCTATCTCTAACTGACATTAAATAGCTTTCTGAATCAGACTTCTGGTATTCCTCTATTTGCTGGGGAGCTTCCACTAGCTCGCTTCCACTAGCTCGCTGCCACAGTCACTGCATTTAGTAAACCCATCTCTATATTCGGTTTTACATTTTTGACACCAAGGCATAGAATATGCTCCTTTTCCTAGCAAATGTACTCATCACTTATCAATAAGGCCTCTAGTTGGTAGTGTGTATTCCCTAGTCAAAAAGTTATAAGAAATACGATTTGATGTGTCCTTTTTATACTGAATTCTAACGTTTATAATATCGTTTTCTTTTATTGTCTCTATCTTTGATAAAGGAATCCTTATTACTACAGCCTATACATCCCGGTTTTCCGCCGCCTCTGAGCCGAACCCAGAAAGCTATATAATTATATAAAAAGTCACAATATCTTTTGTTTCCTGAGCAGAATTACACAATTAATTATCACAAAACAATCAATCAAGATAGCCAATGATTTCATCCACCAAACATATCTATCTGAAAAACTAATATCTAACGTTCCTACAATTACGTAATACAAGTGAATTGTATAAAAAAGCCCCAAAATTAGAAAAACCACCTTAGCTGCCGAACCACTTTTTTGCATTAACTTAAGAATTAGTAGTGAAAGAACTCCTAAGATAATATATAAGAGAACAAAGACTCTAAAATAGCTCCAAGGATTAAAATTAATATATTCCTGGACTGCTGAATGAGTTGTATATTCTACTGCTGTAAAGAAAATCATATTTACATAAATTGATATAACTACTATTGCTAACAGTAATAAGCCAGCGTATATCCAATTCTTCAGAGTTTCATACTGTCTCTCTATTTCTCTTTCGTCATCGTATTTATACATTAATATTCCCCTTTATAATCCGGAGTAATGTTTCCTACATCCGTTAACCTTAAGACTGCAAGCCTTCACCACAGAGCTATAGGAGAATTGATGTTATGTATAGTTCAAATTAATCACTTTTAAAATCAAATAAAAAAGATTTAATAACTGCAAAATATTCGCGAAGATAATAATATGGTCGCAAATAACTAACACTTGGCGATGGTAAACCATAGGGTTCAAACCCTAGTCTTGAAGCTAAGAACTTTGCTCTAAAAATATGAAAATCACAAGTTACTATCATGATTTTTTTGTCACTATAACTAAACTGTTCTTCAAATATTCTTTTAGTATAGAGAAGATTCTCAAAGGTGCTGGTTGATTTGTCTTCAATAATAATTCTATTCTCATCTATTCCTCTTGCAATTAAAAACCTTCTCATACCTTCTGCTTCTGTAATATCTTCTCCAGGGCCTTGTCCTCCAGTTACAATAACCTTTGATTGTTTATTTTGATTAAGATACATAATTCCAGTTTTTAATCGATTATAAAGAGTAAGAGATAACTCTTCTCCTCTAAGTCCAGCCCCTAATATTACAACATATTCTATTTTCTCCTCTTCTTCGGAATGAGCTGAATTAATAATTAACGTTTCAATAGTTATAAATGATATTAATGCAGAAATAACAATTCCGATTATGCAATTTCTTAAGATTCTATACTTTCTGGATATCCTTCTCACCTCATTGTTGATGTGATAGTACTATTGAGAAACAGTTTAATACTTGACCATATTCTTAATCAAATTCCAAACCTTATTAGACAGGTTCTTATGCTCTACCTTATCCAAAGTAGGATCTTCCTTAAGCACCTGTAAAGCCATTTTTCTGGCCTGAAGCAAGATCTCTCCATCACGTGCCAGATCAGCCAATTTGAACTCGGGTAAACCGTGCTGCTTATTCCCGAAGAATTCTCCCGGTCCACGTAAGCGCAGATCTTCCTCCGCTAACTTAAAGCCATCATTAGTTTCAGTCATTATCTTTAGTCTTTCCAAAGCCAAGGGCTGAGTGCTCGGTGTGACTAACAAGCAATAAGACTGCTTATCGCCCCGGCCTACCCTGCCACGGAGCTGGTGGAGCTGAGCCAAGCCAAAGCGCTCTGCATTCTCTATAATCATCACCGTGGCATTAGGTACATCTACGCCTACCTCAATTACTGTTGTAGATACTAGCACCCTAAGCTTTCCTTCTTTGAACTCCTGCATGATCTTATCTTTATCTTTTGGGGGCATCCGTCCATGAAGAAGTCCAACTTTGTGAGGTTTAACCAAATCCCGGAGCTGCTCATATCTATCCGTTGCATTTTGGATATCCATTAGTTCCGATTCCTCAATCAAAGGACAGACTACATACACTTGAGCTCCTTCAGACAGTCTTTTTAAGATAAAGGCATTCACCTTAGGTCTAGCCCTTTCAGCAATACAATAAGTAATGATTGGCTTACGGCCTGGTGGCAATTCATCCAAGCTTGAGATATCCAAGTCCCCATATAAAGTCATGGCCAAAGTCCTGGGAATTGGCGTTGCAGTCATCACTAAAACATCGGGGTTGATGCTTTTCTCCTCTAATATTCCTCTTTGCCTCACCCCAAAACGATGCTGTTCATCAATAACTATAACCCCAGCCTTGGCGAAAGAGACATTCTCCTGTATCAAGGCATGGGTTCCCACAATAGCCTGATAATGGCCAGAGGCTATACCTGCTAGGGTAGCCTCCTTTTCCTTAGGACTTAACCCACCTGTCAATAGGGCCACATGAACCCCTAAAGGAGTAAACCATTTGACCAAAGCCTCATAATGCTGTATGGCCAAGATTTCCGTAGGTGCCATCATCACACCTTGGTAACCTCCACCGATAGCTTTTAACATCACCCAAGCCGCTATAACAGTCTTACCAGAGCCTACGTCACCCTGAACCAGACGTTGCATTGGTTTTTCGCCTTCCATATCTGCTCTAACTTCACTAATAACTCTCTCCTGAGCTCCAGTTAGCCGAAAAGGAAGGTTTTCAACGAAACGCTCGCATAAACTCTCCTCAGGATTATGGCTAATTCCTTCCTTCTGTATATCTGAGTGGTGACGAATCACAGCCAAAGCCAACTGCAATATATAAAGCTCTTCAAAAATTAAGCGATACCGAGCTTGTCTTAAGGCCAGCTGATCAGCAGGAAAATGTATTGAACATAGAGCCTCCTTCAACGGAAGTAGTTGAAAATCTTCTCGTTGCTGCTCAGTAAAAATCTCTGGTAAATCCGGCATCCTCTGCTGACATATCTGATAGATAGCCTCCCGAAAAATCTTCTGTTGCAGGCCTTCAGTACTAGGATAAAAAGGGACAATCCGTCCAGAACTCACCGAATTCTCACCCGTAACCTCTTCATATTCACTGACTGCAATCTCTGTCTGACCGAATCGACGGCTGACTTTACCTGTAACAATAATTTGAGTGCCCGGTAATAGTTTCTTTTTTAGATAGGACTGATTAAACCAGACGGCAGTAGCTCTTCCACCACTATCCTGTAACAATACCTTCAAAATACTGAGATTCCGCCGCGGTTTCATTTCCTCAGTTTTTACAACTGTACCCTTTGTAGTCTCTACTTCATTTGGAATAAGCAATTGCAGAGGTTTTAGCTGACTACGATCCTCATATCTGCGGGGAAAATGATAGAGCAGATCTACTTCTTCATAGAGCCCCATTTGAGCTAATCGTTTGGCCCTTTTAGGCCCTATGCCTTTTAAAAATTGTAAAGCCGAAATTTTATCCATAATAACGCCTCACAAAATCTTACACTATAAAAATCTTAGACTCATAAACTCTCGATTTTCACAACATATATTCTCTATCAACTCAACCCTTTATGTGGCGAGTCAATCTAGAACATACATTCTCTAGAAAACCTATATTTCCCTTTATCTTAGCTAAAAAAATACCTGCCTTTAAAGCTATCCGTTTAAAAGCAGGCTACGAGGACCTTAGCCGATCCTCAAGTCATATATAAGGGAGTGATATAGCTGTCTTAATTAATAATAACTAGAGATTCACCGGCGGCTACTGTGGCACCGTCTGCCACTAGAATCTCCTTGACAGTACCATTTACACTGGCATAGAGTTCATTTTCCATCTTCATTGCTTCTAGAATGCAGATTAAATCTCCTGCTTGCACAGCTTGACCGACTTCTACTTTAAGGGACATGATTTTTCCGGGCAAGGGAGCAGTGATAATTTCTTTTTCATCCCCTCTAGGGGCCACTGGCTTCGTTGTGGTAGGCATTGGGGCAGCTGATATGTCCTTTCTGCCTCCGCTAGTAGCAGAAATACTAGCCTGAACCTCAGTATTCCCTCTAACTACCGGAGATGATACATCTATTTCTTCTACTTCAACCTCATAAGATTTTCCGTTTACTTTAATATTATACTTCTTTATAGCCAAGTCCTTCTCCCCCTTTTAGAAAAATTTATTTTCCATGAGTTCCTGGCGTCCAGAAAGGCTCCAAAGCGGCACATTGGACGAAGATATTCGCCTAATGATCGTTACCTTTCCCTTTTCCCGATTATAAGCTGCTATAGCTGCCATAATCACAGCAACAATCTGATCTTCCGTCTTCTTTTCCACAAACAACTTACCACCCATATCAAGCCCTCATTTCATACTATTTCATTTCTTATTGTGAAACAACAAGTTTCCCGGGTACCCGTCAGCAATCTTCGATTGCGTTGACGGGTGGGGTTCTTATTGTGCTTTAAAGCGGAATATTCCCATGTTTTCTAGCCGGTCTATTCTCCCGCTTAGTCTGCAGCATTTCAAATGCATTAAAAAGACAAGGTCTTGTGGTCTGTGGTTCAATCACTTGATCCACATAACCTCTTGAGGCTGCCAGATAAGGATTAGCAAAGCCTTCCTCATATTCGGCAATCAATTCAGCTTTTCTTGCTTCAGGATCATCAGCCTGACTAATCTCCTTGCGGAAGATTATATTGGCCGCACCTTCAGCACCCATCACAGCAATTTCCGCTGTAGGCCAAGCTATAACTTGATCGGCTCCCAGATCATGACAGCACATAGCTATATAAGCACCACCATAGGCTTTGCGAGTCACTACTGTAATCTTAGGGACTGTCGCCTCTGCATAAGCATAGAGCATTTTAGCCCCATGTCTAATAATCCCTTCATACTCCTGATTTGTACCTGGTAGAAATCCTGGCACATCAACAAATGTAACCAAGGGGATATTGAAAGCATCACAAAAGCGAATATGCCGGGCTGCTTTATCAGAGCAATTAACATCCATAACACCGGCCAAGAATTTAGGCTGATTAGCTACAATGCCGATAACTCTCCCACCTAAACGGGCATAACCAGTTAAAATATTGGGAGCATAATTTTTCATAGTCTGAAAGAAAACACCATGGTCCACAATCTTGGTTATTACATCTACCATATCGTACGCCACAGTAGGGCTGTCAGGAATAATAGTATTCAAGTCCGGGTCCATTCTTCCCGGGTCATCATCACAAGGAATCCTCGGCCCATCCTCCAGATTGTTGGAAGGTAAATAGCTTAGGAGAGTCCTGATTTGCTCAAAACATTCCTGTTCGTCATCAGCTGCAAAATGGGCTACACCACTAATTTTACTGTGTGTTAAGGCCCCTCCTAACTGTTCAGGACTTACCTCCTCACCAGTAACAGTTTTAATAACATCAGGACCGGTAATAAACATTTTTGAAACATTTTTGACCATAAATATGTAATCAGTCAAAGCAGGCGAATAAACTGCTCCTCCGGCACAAGGCCCAAGAATAACAGAAATCTGCGGAATAACTCCAGAAGCCAGGGTATTGCGATAAAAAATCTTCGCAAAACCAGACAAGGAATCTACAGTTTCTTGGATCCGTGCTCCTCCCGAATCATTTAAACCAATAATGGGAGCTCCAGCCTTCATAGCTAAGTCCATGACCTTACAAATCTTTGCCGCGTGCATTTCCCCTAAGGACCCACCCAAAACAGTAAAGTCCTGAGCATATACAAAAACCAATCTGTTGTCAATGGTGCCATAGCCTACGACTACACCGTCTCCCGGTGCTTCCTTATCAGCCATATCAAAATTAGAACAGCGGTGGGTAACAAATTTATCTATTTCCGTAAAACTATTTGGATCTAACAATTTTGCTATTCGTTCCCGTGCTGTATATTTGCCAAGGCTATGTTGCTTAGCAACTTGTTTGTCACCGCCGCCTGCTTCAATTTTCGCCTGAAGCTTCTCTAGCTCTGCGAGCTTAGCCTTAGTGCTCATACCCAACACCCTTTCCTTTAGCTTCTATATTTAATGAATTAGCACCTGGTGTTAATACTTAGTATAAATTATTTCCACCAAGATTGGAAGTGCTTTTTCCTCTTTAGTCTTCTTTTCATCTTATCTCAAGGAAATATCACCGACTATGACTGTTTCCAATTGTCCGTCTTTCCTGCGTACCAAAAGAGAACCATCTTCATCTATGCTCTCAGCAAAACCTTCAAAGGTTTCTTCCCTTGTCATTACTTTAACCTGGCGACCTACAGTACAATTCAAGGATTCCCAAGCTTTTAGGATCTTCTGAAAACCCTGCTCTTGATATTCTGTATAAACTTCCTCCAGATGAAACAGTATTTCCGCTAAAACATCTGCCCGGCGATATTTTTTTCTTGCAGCTAAACTTAAGGATGTTGCCGTTTCAACTATCTCCGGCGAAAAATCCTCATTTTCCTGGTTCACGTTTAAACCGATCCCTAGAATTATATAATTCAGTTGCTCAATCTCTGCACTCATTTCTGCTAAAATACCGCAAAGCTTCTGGCCTTCATATAAGAGGTCATTAGGCCACTTAATTCTGATATCCAAACCAGTCTGCCCGCGTAGGGCCCGACAAATACCAACTGCCGCCACGAAGATTAATTGGGGTGCCAACTGGGGCGGCATCAACGGCCGCAATATTATAGAAAACCACAATCCTTTACTTGCTGGTGATTCCCACAATCTCCCCATTCTGCCCCGTCCTTTAGTTTGCTCTTCAGCAACTATTACCGTTCCCTCCACTGCCCCTTCATTAGCAATAGTCTTAGCAAAATCATTAGTAGATGAAAGTTCCTCAAAGATTTGCATATTATGACCTAGCCATTCTGTCCTAAGC